>CAYHZK010000025.1:0-17852 GCA_964361085.1 uncultured Planctomycetales bacterium | reverse complement strand
TCTTTATTTTCGCGAATGTAATTAGGATTTTTTCCGTTTTTAGGGGTTGTTTTAACATTAATAATGCCCTTTCCTCCCCGGGATTGCGTGCGATAATCGTTAAAATCCGATCGCTTGGTAAATCCCAGCGAGGTCACGGTCATCAGCGTGCTGCCGGTTTTGGCGACATCCGCCGGAAAGACCTGGAGGCTCACCACAATATCATCCTTCGCGAGGTTAATGCCCCTGACGCCGCGCGCCCCGCGGCCCATATCGCGAATCTGCTTCTCGGAAAACCGCAACGATTTTCCGCCTTTGGTCGCCAGCAGGATATCGTATTTGCCGTTGCTCAACGACGTCCCGATCAACGCATCCCCCTTGTCTAAGGTAATCCCCATAATCCCGCCTTTGCGCGGATTGCTGAAGGCGGAAAGCCGGGTCTTTTTGACCGACCCCTTGGCCGTGGCCATGACGAGATACTGGTCGTCGGAAAAATCCTTTACGGCCACAATGGAACTGATCTGCTCGTCGTTCTTAAACGACAACAGATTCACAATCGCCTTGCCCTTCGCGCTCCTCGCGGCAATCGGAATTTCATAAACCTTCAGCCACCGGACGGTCCCCTGATTGGAGAAAATCAGCAAATAATCCTTCGACGACGCGACAAAGAGCATTTTGACAAAATCCTCTTCCTTTGTCGTCATCGCCGTGACCCCCTTGCCCCCGCGTTTTTGTTTGCGGTAGGCGCTCACCGGAAGGCGCTTGATATAACCGGTGTTGCTGATGGTGATCGCCATATCCTCCTCGGCAATGAGGTCCTCCATCTCGATGTCTTCGGGCTTGGCGGCAATCTCGGTGCGACGCTCGTTGTTGTATTTCTTTTTGATGTCCTCCAGGTCGCCCTTGATAATATCGTCCACCTTCTTGGGGGAGGCGAGGATCGCGCGATAGCCGTCGATGTCCTTCAACAGCGCATGATATTCCTCTTCGATCTTACTGCGCTCCAGGGCCGTGAGTCTCTGCAGCTGCATTTCCAGGATGGCCTGGGCCTGGATCTCGGTCAACTTGAATTTTTTCATCAAGCTGAGTTTGGCCTCGACGGTGCTCTTGGAACTCCGAATCGTGCGGATGATCTCGTCAATCGCATCAATGGCAATCCGCAGCCCTTCCAGAATATGCGCGCGCCGCAGGGCCCGGTCCAGCTCAAACTGGGTCCGTCTGCGGATGACAATGCGCCGGTGATCGACGAATTCGATCATCAGTTGTTTCAAATTCAAAATGCGCGGACTGTTATTAACCAGCGCTAAATTGATAACCCCAAACGTCGTCTCCAACTGCGTGTGTTTATAAAGATAATTCAAAACAATGTCGGGCTGAACATCGCGCCTGAGCTCCAGAACGATGCGAATCCCGTCCTTGTCCGATTCGTCGCGGATGTCCGTGATGCCGTCGACCGATTTGTTCTGCACAAGGTCGGCGATATTCGTGATCAGGTTGGTCTTGTTGACCTGATAGGGGATCTCGGTGATGATGATCGAGTCCTTGCTGCCCTTCTGCCGCTCAATGGCGGCCTTGGCCCGCAGCACCACTTTGCCGCGGCCGGTTGCATACGCCTCTTTGATCCCGTCGCGGCCGCAGATAATGCCGCCCGTCGGGAAATCCGGCCCCCGGACAAATTTATTCAAATCCTGGACGGTCGCGGCCGGGTTATCGATCAGGTGAACAATGCCGTCAACGACTTCGCCCAGATTGTGCGGCGGCATATTGGTCGCCATGCCGACGGCGATCCCGCTTGAGCCGTTGATCAAAAGGTTAGGAATTGTCGCCGGCAGGACCGTCGGCTCCGTGTGATTGGCGTCAAAGTTGGGAACGAAATTAACCGTATTCTTATCAATGTCGTTCAGCATCTCCATCGCAATGGCTTCAAGACGGGCCTCCGTGTAACGATAGGCCGCGGCGGGGTCGCCGTCGATGGAACCAAAGTTTCCCTGCCCGTCAACAAGGGTGTAACGAAGATTCCAGGGTTGCGCTAAACGCACCAGGGCGTCATAAACCGCGGCGTCGCCGTGCGGATGATACTTTTTCAAAACTTCCCCGACGACGCCCGCGCATTTCGAAAACCTTTTATTGGGATGCAACCCTTCGTCGAACATGGCATACAAAATCCGGCGATGGACCGGCTTAAGGCCATCGCGAACATCCGGCAAGGCGCGCCCGACAATGACGCTCATCGAGTAGGAAAGATAGGATTTTTTCATTTCCTCTTCGATATAAACCGGAATGATTTTTCCCTGAGAAGGCAGTGTGCTCATAGAATGACGGAACCTTTCCTTAAACGAAATTCAAAAGACGGTCTTTAAATATCCAGATCCTTCACGTCGTGGGCATTGGTTTCGATAAATTCCCGTCGAGGCTCAACCTCATCGCCCATCAGGAGAGAAAAAATTTTGTCCACCTCAACGGCGTCTTCCAGCATCACCCGCAGGATCGTTCTCCGGGCGGGGTCCATGGTCGTCTCCCACAACTGATGCGGATTCATTTCCCCCAAACCCTTATACCGCTGGATGTGCAGCCCCTTGAAGGCCTGCCCGCGGACAAAATCGGCAACCTCGGCGAGAGAATAAAACTCATGCTCATCGTTTTCATCGGTAATCAAAAACACCGGCTTCAACCCATCGGCTTTTTTATCCAATTTGCTTTGCGTATATTCCGGAGCAATGTCCGGCTTAAGATATTCGTCCAGCGACAACCCCATTTTTTCGAAGCTCTTCTGAATCGTCAGGATGTCCTGCCCCTCAAAGATCTCAACATACTTCACGTCTTCCGTGTCTTTGGTAAATTGCGCCAGCTCCTTGTCGTCGCGAATGAACCGATTTTTCCCGTCGACTTTTATCATGTACATGGGCAACGTTTGAGCCTTGGGGTCGTACTGCTTGATGTATTCTTCGAAGGCGATTCCCCGCTTTTGCATGACCTGAATCAGGCGCTGCAGTTCGGTCAATGCCGACAAAACTTCCTTGAATTGCGCGCTGTTAAACTGCGGCTTTCCTTTGATTTTGCCGAACTTCAATCCCTCGGCACCCAAATCCAGAATGAGCGCGGTAAGCTCTTCTTCCGTCTCAATGTATTCTTCCCTCTTGCCGCGTTTCACTTTGTACAAAGGCGGCTGGGCGATATAAACATAACCCTTTTCGATCAACTCGCGCATCTGCCGGTACAACAGGGTGAGCAAAAGCGTGCGGATGTGCGAACCGTCGACGTCGGCGTCGCACATGATGATGATTTTATGGTAACGCAGCCGCTCGATGTTAAAATCATCGCCGACACCGGTTCCGAGCGCCGTGATGATGGTTCGGATTTCTTCATTGCTCAAAATCTTATCCAGCCGCGATTTCTCGACGTTCAGTATTTTTCCTTTTAGCGGCAAAATCGCCTGAAAGCCGCGATCTCTCCCCTGCTTGGCCGACCCGCCGGCGGAGTCCCCCTCGACGAGATAAAGCTCGCAGAGTCCCGGATCCTTCTGCGAACAGTCGGCCAATTTTCCCGGCAACCCCCCGCCATCGAGGGCGCCCTTGCGTCGTGTTAATTCGCGGGCCTTCCGCGCGGCTTCCCGAGCGCGCGACGCCACGACAATCTTGCCGACAATTTTATTGGCCACGGAGGGGTTTTCTTCAAAAAAACCGGACAAGGCCTCAAACGTTGACGAAGCCACGATCCCTTCGACCTCGGAATTCCCCAATTTTGTTTTTGTCTGTCCCTCAAACTGCGGATTGGGGATCTTCGTGCTGATCACGGTCGTCAACCCTTCGCGGGTATCGTCTCCGACGATCGAAACATCATCTTCCTTGATGAGTTTTTTGGATTTGGCATATTGATTGATCGCGCGGGTCAGCGCCGAACGGAAACCGCTCAAGTGCGTCCCCCCTTCGGAGGTATTAATATTATTGGCGAAGGAAAACACGTTCTCGGTGTAGCTGTCGTTATATTGCAGGGCCACTTCAATCGCGATCCCGTCTTTTTCCCGGCTGAAATGAACAATCTTGTCGTGCAGCACCGCTTTGTTGGTATTGAGATATTCCACAAAGGATTTGATGCCTCCCTTATAATGGAACACCGCCTCTTTTTCTTTGTCGCCGCGCTTATCCGTCAGCTTGATCAAAAGCCCGTTATTCAAAAACGCCAATTCGCGCAACCGCTTGGCTAAAATGTCATAAGAAAAAATATGGGTTTGCTTAAAAATCGTCCGGTCCGGTTTAAAAGTAACTTTCGTCCCGGTCCCTTTCGTCTTGCCAATCACTTCCAATTTTGAAGCCGTCTTTCCCCGCTCATAACGCTGATGATATATTTTTCCGTCACGCTTGATCTCAACCTCGAGCCAATCCGAAAGAGCGTTGACGCAGCTGACCCCAACGCCATGCAACCCGCCGGAAACTTTATACGTGTTATGGTCGAATTTCCCCCCCGCGTGCAGCGTCGTCAAAACAACTTCAACAGCCGGCTTTTTTTCCGTCGCGTGAATATCAACCGGGATTCCGCGTCCGTTATCAACAACCGTGACGGTCTCGCCCTCATTAATATCAACCTCAATCTCCGTACAGTACCCCGCCAAGGCCTCGTCGACAGAATTATCAACGACTTCATAAACCAGATGATGCAGCCCCCGGTTAAAGGTATCGCCGATATACATCGCCGGCCGCATCCGGACTGCGTCGGTTCCCTCCAGCACTGTAATATTGGTGGCGTCGTAAGATTCGTTTTGCTTGCGATGCTTTTCTTCTTTATTGTTTTCTTGTTCCATTTCCAATATCTCTTCTTTCATGTTATTTACGTTACCTTCCCAATTTTAAAAGAGATTTTTTGAATGTCCGGGATTTCCTTCTGCAGGTCTTCCAAAATTTTCTGTTTTTTTAAATTCGCCTGATAAAGTCTGGCCGGTGAATCCACATTCACAAAAAGATGCCGCTCCTTTAGCCCAGAAATCCTGGCGGCTTCGATCGTATTTTTCTCAAAAACTTTTATAAATACATCGTCTATCTTTTTTTGTTCCCCGACGGTCGTGATCGAAATATTTGTAAAAACCTTTTTTACGATATCCTTGATCGCATCCATATCCTCACCATCAAATCCTCATCGGCAAAACAAGATATAAATAGTCTCCCAGACGAATAACGCCGGCTTTGTCCGCTCCCATCAATTCGATTTCAATGCTTTCCTCCGAAACATTTTTCAGCATATCAATAAGGAATTGAGGATTAAATCCTACAATCATTTCCTTTCCGCCATACTCGATCGGAATTTCTTCCCGCGACTCCCCGATATCCGGCGTCGTTTTGGAAATCACAAGCTTATCCACAAAAACTTCAAATTTAATGGCTTGAAAATCCGGTGTCGTTAAAAGATTCGCCCGTCGGACGGCGCTTAAAAAAACCTCTCTATTTACCCCGACTTTTGGAGACACTGGTTTAGGAATAACCTGATTATAATTGGGAAACTCGCCCTCAATGATCCGGGTTGCGATTAAAATCCCATTCACATCAAATAAAACCTGATTTGTTCCCGCAATGAACGAAACACTTCCTTCTTCCATTAGATTCCGATGAAGTTCCTGAATTGCTTTGATGGGAATAATCACGGAGATTTCTTTTTTGACGGGCATTTCTAGTTTTTTCTCAATTTTAGCAAGCCTTCGCCCATCCGTAGCCACCATCCTGATCGTGTCCCCGCTGATTTCCATTAAGAGTCCATTTAAAACATACCGCGATTCTTCATGCGAAACCGCAAAAGAGGTCATAAGGATCATTTCCTTAAAAATCCCTTGAGCAATTTTAATCACTTCTTTATCTTTAAACTCCGGAAATTTTGGAAATTCTTCTTTTGGCAACCCATTCAATTTAAACCGACATTTATTTCCTTCAATATCGACCTGGTTATTTTTTTTAGTACTAATAATGATTTCTCCCGACGGAAGTTCGCGCACAATATCACTAAAACGTTTCGCTGGAATCGTTATTGCCCCTTCTTCAATCGTTTCCACAGGAATTTCACACGAAATACCAATATCCAAATCCGTTGTATTCATCCGTCCTTTATTTCCCTTAGTCTCCAACAGCATGTTGGATAAAATAGGAAGGGTTGCTTTAGATGACACTATATTTTGTACAATCTGAATCCCTTCCATTAAATGATTTTTATCTAACTTCAGACGCATGTTTTCCTCTCATTTTCTTCCCCTACTATTATTATCTTAATTAAATGTTTTTAAATTAGTCGTTGTCATAGTAGTGTTTGTTGATTGTTTGAATAAAGACGAAACATTATGGAAAAAAATAAGTTATGAAAAAATAAGCTGTTTAAAATTCTTTAACAACCCCATCATTGCTTCAACATGATTGTTAGTTTCTCTATCGTGTTTTTTAATTCTATTTTTTGTAGGGCGTCGCGATCCATTTTTTTACAAGAATGTAACACTGTTGTATGATCTTTTCCACCAAAAGCGTTTCCAATTTCAGGCAACGAGAGTTTTGTTAATTGCCGTGAAAGATACATGGCAATTTGCCGGGGAAGCAAAATATTTTTGTTGCGCTTCTTTGCCTTGAGATCCGAAACCTGGATATTAAAAAAATCAGCGACTTCCTTTTGAATCATTTCGATACTAATCGTTTTTATTGTCTGCTTAACCATGTCCTTTAAAATGATTTTAGCCATATCTAATGTGATCGGCCGTTCTTCTAATAAAGAATAAGCCACGACTCGAATGAGCGCCCCCTCCAATTCGCGGATATTGGTTTTAATTTCCTCCGCGATGAAAGAAATCACATTATCCGGAACTTCAACGGGTTCGCGGTCAATTTTTTTTCGCAAAATGGCAACCCGTGTTTCATAATTTGGCGGCTGAATATCCGTGATCAATCCCCATGCAAAACGAGAACTCAATCGTTCCTCTAAGTTTGCGATTTCCCTGGGAGGACGGTCCGAGGAAATTATAATTTGTTTTCGATTATTGTGTAATGTGTTAAAAGTATGAAAAAATTCTTCCTGCGTCGATTCTTTGCCCGCAATAAAGTGAATATCATCAATTAAAAGCACGTCGATGTTGCGGTATTTCTGACGAAAAAGCGATGTGGAACGATGACGAATGGCATCGATAAGTTCATTTGTAAACTTTTCTGAAGAAAGATAATGAATACTGAGCGCGCGATGATTTTTTTGGATCTGTTGTGTGATCGCTTGCATGAGATGCGTTTTTCCCAAACCCACCTGCCCATAGATAAAAAGCGGATTGTAGGCTTTAGCGGGTGATTCAGCAACGGCCATACAGGCGGCATAGGCAAAACGATTCGATGGCCCGATGACAAAGCTGTCAAAGGAAAAACGGGGGTTTAGATTAACAGCATCTTTTTTGACGTCGCGAAAATTGTCTTCGAAGTGGGAAAGGCGATTTTGGGTATTGTTTGTGAGCAACGAAGAATTGACAGCGAATTCAATATGAATGTGCTGAGCAGACAGCGGGGTAATTTTTTCTTCTATGATTTTAAGATAGTGCTCAACGATCCAATTTAAGAAAAATTCATCGGGTGTTTCGATGAGGATTGTGTTGGGATTTTTCTCCTTGGCTTGGAGCGACGAGAACCAGGTTTCATAAGAGGTTTCCCCGATGCTTGCCTTAATAGCGCCTTGCGCACTTTCCCAAACAGAGATCAGGCTCATACGATGTCAATCATAATAATCACGAATGGCAGAAAAGCGAAAGTTGTTAACAAAGCGAAATTATTGTAACCCATTTATTTTTAATATATTAAGAATGGAACCTGTGATTATTAACAGGTTTTGAACATTTGTGGATTTTTTGCAAGAGTGAAAGCATTCGTGAAAATTATTTTTTATGAGGATGCGAATCCGCGAAAAAACGTTTTTATTATAGCAAACAAAAATGATAATGCAAATCAATTTTAGGCAGCCTTCGAGCTTTTGCCGAGAAGTTCGCGCGATAGTAATTTGTTGCAACTCATTGTTAAAAAAAATGTTTTATTCCATCAAAAATAGGGAAACCACTTGACTGAGGATCGTCCTATGTTATAATTGGCAACTATGAAAAAACATCTTAAAACCCCAACAAAGATCAAAGCAAAACGACTTCATGGTTTCCGTCGGAGAATGGCCTCGGCGGATGGCCGGGATGTATTAAAACGGCGGCGCGCCAAGGGAAGAAAAAGGCTGACAATCAGTCTTTAAAATCCTATGTTTTCGATGGCCAGGGCTTTGTCGTTGTTAATTCTGCTTTATCAAAAGATAAGCCGTTTGATTTTACCCCACACCTGTCGGTTTTATCCAACATGCTCTTCCTATGCCCTTGAGGCGATTAAGCAAAAAGGGGCTTTCCGTGGAACCGTCAAAACTTTATTGCGTATATTCCGGTGTTCTCCTTTGTCAAGGGGAGGATATGATCCGGTAAGGTAATTCATTATGGAAAAAAGGCTTCTTATCGCTTTTCTTTTATCTTTTTTGGTGTTGTCAGCGTGGTCGTTGTTTAATCCTTCCCCCCAACCCAAACGTCCCCAGATAATAGAAAGTTTCCAAAATAAGGCAGGTTTTGTCGCAAATGAAGCGTTGCTTCCGGAGCATATCCCGCAGGATGTCGCGGCGCTGCCGGAAAAGACCGTTATCTTGGAAAATAGTAAAATAAAAGCCGAATTTTCTAATGTCGGCGGCACAATTAAAAGCATTACCATTAAGGAACATAATGTCTCGTTGCCGGTGACTCAAATTTTTAATGTTATTAATTTTGAAAATGTTAATTTTGCCTTAAATCAGGTTACCAGTAATAAAATTGAATATGTTGCAAATACAGAAAACGGGAAAATTTTAAAACAATATCAAATCAGCGAAGACGATTATTTGATTTACTTAAATGTCCATTCTGGAGAATTGTCCAATCTAAATATTGGCGCTTTCAGTTTGGACACATCCAGATTGGACAAAAACATTTCAAAATCGCAAGAAAAAAGCTTATTTGAATATTTCATAGATATTGGAAATCAGATCATCAGAAAATCCGGCGCGTTTGAATTTTCTCCTAAAGAGGCAAAAGATGTGGCGAGTTCCGCAAATTTGCTAGGATTTCGCGACCAATATTTTTGTATTATTGTAAAACCTCAATTTGCATCGGAAAAAATTCGTATCGTTTCTGAAAAGAAGCAATTTTTAAAAATTCACATTCAACCAGTCCCTTCACGTGAAAATATTTATGAAGCTGTTGTTTTTGCGGGACCACAAAATCTGTTTTTATTAAAAAAATATAATTTGGGTTTTGAAAAAATTATGGCTTTTAGCAATTGGTTTATTTTTGATACGGTATCGAAAGGAATTTATAACTTAATCCATTTGATCCATAAAATTGTGCCAAATTGGGGTGTTTGTGTTATTTTGTTGGGTCTTTTAATTTTTGGCGCAACGTATCCTCTGACCATTAAAGGCATGGTTTCGATGAAAAAAATGCAGGGATTGCAACCACAAATGAAAAATCTCCAAGAAAAATATAAAAATGATCCCCAGAAACTTAATAAAGAGGTTGTGGAGCTCTACAAAAAGCACGGGGTGAATCCTTTTGGCGGGTGTTTGCCATTAATTTTACAAATGCCAATTTTTATCGGGTTGTATCAAGTTTTATGGCGTTCGGTGGATTTTAAGGGGGCGAAATTTTTGTGGATCAAGGATCTTTCTGCGCCGGATCGCTTGTTTATTCTTCCTTTTGAAATTCCTGGGCTGAGCAATGAATTTAATTTGTTGCCGGTCTTGATGGCGATTATTATGGTTTTTCAACAAAAGCTTTCGGCGCAAAGCATGGTGATCTCCGATCCTAATCAAGTGATGCAGCAAAAAATGATGATTGTTATGTTTCCCGTTTTTTTGGGTTTTATTTTTTATAAATTTGCTAGCGGTCTTTCTCTATATTTTACTGTTTTTTATTTATTGTCGACGTTGGCACAGTGGAGAATGTCCAAACTGAATCGCGAGGTTGTTAAATGAGAAAAAGTGTTCATATTATGGAATTTGAGGGGGCGACCGTAGAAGAGGCTATAAAAAAGGCGCTGGATAATTTGGGGGTTTCTCGAGAAGAAATCAATGTTAAAATTGTTTGCGAAGAGCAAAAAGGTTTGTTTGGAATGGAGGGAATGAAGTTGGCGAAAATTAAAGTTAATCTGAAAAAATAAAAGAATATTTTTTGTTGATTTCTTTTGTATTTCTGCGAAGATGTTTTTGCGTATTCACGTGAAATGATATGCGAAGGTTTTTTTAAACAAAATTAAAATATGGCAAAAACAATTTGTATCTGTAACCAGAAGGGCGGCACTGGTAAGACCACAACCTCGGTGAATTTGTCGCATGCCTTAGCGCAGCAGGGCAAAAAAGTTTTAATCATTGATATTGATCCTCAGGGGAATTCGACCAGCGGCGTTGGGATTAACAAAAACACCATTGAGAAATCCATCTATGACGTTTTGTTGAATAAAATTTTACCACAAGACGCGATTATTTCTGGCGTACATCAGAATTTTGACATTATCCCTTGTAACATTAATTTAACAGGTGCCGAAATTGAGTTGGTGGGGGCCTTGTCTCGCGAAACCCGTTTGCGCAAGGCCGTTTCTTCAATTCGCGATCACTATGATTATATTTTTATTGACTCTCCGCCGTCATTAGGGTTGTTAACGCTCAATGCCTTGGTTGCCAGCGATTCGATTCTTATTCCCATTCAGTGCGAATTTTATGCGCTGGAGGGGGTTTCTCAGCTTTTGCAGACAATCAATTTGATACGCGATGGACTTAATGCGCATTTATCCATTGAGGGGGTTCTTCTGACGATGGCAGATTTTCGTACGAATCTGACAACGGAGGTTATTGGTGAAATAAGGAATTATTTTAAGGAAAAAGTTTATGAAACGATCATCCCGCGCAATATCAAGCTGAGTGAGGCTCCCAGTTTCGGAAAACCCATTTTGTTATATGACTCGCAATCGATAGGCGCTAGAAAATATTTAGAACTGGCTTTGGAATTTTTAAGCTGCAATGGGGATCGTGTGTTACGTAACACAGCTTCTTGCAATGAGTTGGGGCAAAATAGCAGGGGGATTCCGTTTGAAATAGAATCGCCGGGCCAGTCTGATGATGAGGATAAAGGGGAAACATTAACCTGATGCTAATATCGAGGAGATGCGTATGGAAAGCCGCGCGTTGGGGCGGGGGCTGTCAGCCCTGATTCCGGAAAAGGTTGAGGCGGGGCCGTCATCGGGGGATAAGATTTCTTATCTGACGATAGAAAAAATTCGCGATAATTCGCAGCAGCCGCGGACAAATTATGATCAGGCTAAGCTTGATGAACTGCAGTCTTCTATTAAGGAAAAGGGTTTTTTGCAGCCCATTTTGGTGCGAGCCGTTGATGGTGAATATGAGGTCATTGCCGGGGAACGGAGATTGCGCGCGGCAAGGGCGCTGGGGTTGGCTGAAATCCCAGTTATTATAAAAGATGTGTCGCAAGCCGAGGCGTTTGTCATTGCCCTTGTCGAAAATATTCAACGTCAGGAGCTCAACGCCATTGAGGAGGCCTTTGCCTTTCGTCGACTCATCGATGAGTTCCGTTTGACCTACAATCAGATTGCGCAATCGGTTGGGAAGGAGCCGTCGACGATCAATAACACAGTGCGGCTTTTGAAGTTACCGAAAGAAATTCAGGATGGCGTTGTCTCCGGCGCTGTATCGATGGGGCATGCCAGGGCACTCTTGGCCGTCGAGGACCCTGTTCGTCAAAAACACCTATTTCTTAAGGTTATTGAAAAAGGGTTGTCTGTGCGCCAGATTGAGGCTCAGATCAAGTCTGAGGGGCATACATTGCTCCGCATTCCACGGCGAGTTTCGGCTTCCCGCAGTCAGGATTTGGCCTCCCTGGAAGAAGAACTTCAGCGACTTTTAGGTTCCAAGGTTCGAATTCAGGCAAAGAAGAAACGCGGAAAAATTATTATCGAGTATTATTCCCAAGATGATTTTGAGAGGATTTTGCAGATTATCCGACGATAAAAGCGTTGGGGTCGCTCGCTCCCTTTTGGAGGAAGGGATTTTTTTATGAAAGAAAATGTCTTGATCCTTTTTAAGCCGGATGTCATGGCGAAAGGATTGTCCGGGGTTGTTTTGACGAGGTTGTGGCAATCAGGGTTGAAACTTGTAGCTATTCGCGTGGTTAAGGTGTCGCGCGGTCTCGCCCAGGAACACTACCGGCATCTTCAGGATCAGCCGTTTTATAACGATATCGTGGAATATTTGCAGGGAAAATTTCATGGCAGCTGCCCTGCGATGGCTCTTATTTACTCCGGCGAAGGCGCTATCAAAAAACTCCGCGATATTGCCGGGGCGACCAACCCCGAAGAGGCTGATCCTCAGACGATCCGGGGGGCTTTGGGTCGCATCACAACGGCCGGAATTTTTGAGAACGTGCTTCATGTTTCTTCCGACCGCAAAGAAGCGGAGCGGGAGATTAAGCTGTGGTTTGAGCCCGACGACATCGAGGACAATCTGTATCCTGTAAAAACGAAGATTGTTAAATCTTATCAAAAGAAAATTTGGGGTTAACAACAGGTGACATATGATTAAAGGGATGACAGGGTTTGGAGCTGCTGCAATATCGGCCGGAAAAGTTAGGGGTATTATTGAAATTAAGACGCAGAATCACAGGTATTTTGATATTGTTTATTATCTTCCTCCCGGCTTTTCTTCGCTGGAAAGCGAAATTCGATTAACGATCAATAAATTGATCGAGAGAGGGCGCATTACGGTTGCCTTAAAAATCACGGAGCGCCCCTTGCATCACCTGGCGTTCAACAAAGAGGCGGTCCAGGAATATCTGAAATATGCCCGTGTGCTTAAGAAAGAATATGGGCTTCACGATGCGTTGTCGTTGTCGGATTTAATCCGTCTTCCCGGCGTCGTTGAGACCAAAGACGTTGTTATCAACGTTGAAGCCCTATGGCCGGAAATCGAAAAAAGCCTGATCCGGGCCATGAAAAGCCTGATGAGCATGCGGACTCGGGAAGGAAAGGCTTTAACGCAAGACATGTCGAATGTTTTGAAACGCATGATCGTGCAGGTGAAAAAAATTCGGGATCGCGCCGCAGTTATTTTAAAGGAAAAGAAAGAGGGGTTGCCTTCCGACGAGTTTTTGTCCTTTCAAAAAGGGGTTGATATCAGCGAAGAGTTGACGAGGTTGATGCACTATATTGAGGAATTCAAGCTTCTTTTAAAATCGGAAACGGGTGTCGGTAAAAAATTGGATTTTGTGGCCCAGGAGATGCAGCGCGAGACCAATACGATCGGTTCTAAGGTGCAGGATCGCGAAATTTCCAACGCGGTGATCGCCATCAAAGGCAAGATTGAAAAATTGCGCGAACAGTCCCAAAATATCGAATAGTCCTTCGTCCCCCCCCAGGACAAAAGGAAGGATTGTGATCCTTTCCGGCCCTTCCGGGGCAGGGAAGACGACGCTGCATCAGAAACTTTTGCAAAGCCCCAGGCTTAATGGGGTCTTGGTCAAATCTGTCTCGGCCACAACGCGACCTCGGCGGCCTGGAGAAAAAAGCGGCCGCGAGTATCTTTTTATGAAAGCCGAGGATTTTGCGGCGAAGCGGAAGAGCGGGTATTTTTTAGAATCACAGAAGGTTTTTCAATATTATTACGGTACTCCAAAAAAGAAAGTTGAAGAATTGCTCACAAAGGGACGGAATGTCCTTTTGTGCATTGATGTCAAGGGGGCGCGGTTGGTGGCGCGAGAGTTTCCGGATGCTTTAAAGATATTTATAAAGCCCCCGTCGGTTGCGGAATTGAAAAAAAGGCTGCAGCGCCGCGCAACCGAGGGCCATGAGGATTTGCGTTTGCGTCTGGCGACGGCTCGTCGGGAGATGAAAGAATCCGTCCGCTACGATCACGTTATTATCAATGATAATCTGGACGACGCTTACGGCGATTTGGAATCGGTCGTCTGTTCTGCCTTGCCGGCCTTCGGGGGAGGATTGCCGGGAGCAAAAAAGAAATTTTGACTTTCTAAAGCCCCTGTGTTATAAATGACAATTTCTCATTTCACGAAGAGCTGTTAATGGGGGTAAGTTTTTAATAACACATGGGTTAGGGCGTGGAAGGGTTAATATAAATCGGGAGGAATAAATCACATGGGATATCCGCCACTTGAGGAGCTTTTACCGAAAGCAGGAAACAGCATTTATAAGTTGGTGCGTTTGGCCGCGGTTCGGGCGATTGAATTGGCCGACGGAAAACCAAAGTTGATCCCGTGGGCGGCTTCTGATAAAACGCCGACGATAGCCTTTGAAGAGATCCGGTGCGGCAAGGTCGTTCTGCGGGAACAGGCCGCAAACTATGCTCCGAAAAAGCGAGCTGCTAAGCCGGCCGATGAAGAAGAGCCGGTGACTGCCGATTCTTAAGTGCTCCGGAGGCCTGCATGGGCATCGAAAAAAAACATATCGTTTTAGGAGTCACGGGCAGCATTGCCGCCTACAAGTCGGCGGATTTGATTCGTCGGCTTGGTGATGGCGGGGCAACGGTGTCGGTCATTATGACAAAAGAGGCGCGGCAATTCATTACGCCGTTGACCTTATCCAGCCTTTCGGGACAAAAGGTGTACGGGGATTTGTTTGAAGACTGGGGCCGTGACGGTCCGATGAGC
Organism: uncultured Planctomycetales bacterium; assembly: GCA_964361085.1. Taxonomy (GTDB): domain Bacteria; phylum Omnitrophota; class Gorgyraeia; order Zapsychrales; family JANLHA01; genus CAYHZK01. The sequence continues at coordinate 3,151 of CAYHZK010000025.1, read as the reverse complement.
CATATTCAATTGGCCCGCGACGCCGACGCCATTGTGGTTGCCCCGGCAACGGCTAATGTGATCGCAAAATTGGCCCACGGCCTCGCCGATGATCTTTTGACGTGCTCTGTTTTGGCCACCCGCGCCCCGGTCGTGGTTGCTCCGGCTATGAACGAAGGAATGTTTCAAAACAGGATTGTTCAGGAAAATTGCCGGACGCTGAAAGAGTGCGGATTTGTTTTTGTAAATCCGGTGAAAGGGCAGCTCGCCTGCGGGGTTTATGGCGAAGGTCATTTAGCCGAGGTCGAAACCATTGTTTCCGTCCTGGGTTCGGTGTTTCGCTAGAAAGTTTTCGGCGAGGTAGCCAAGTGGTAAGGCAGTGGTCTGCAAAACCACTATGCACCGGTTCGAGTCCGGTCCTCGCCTCCATATCTCTCGGGGGCAAGTGGTGGAATGGTATACACGCAGGACTTAAAATCCTGTGGCTGCAAGGCCGTAAGGGTTCAAATCCCTTCTTGCCCATTTTCATTTAAGCATTGAGCTGGACCCGTAGCTCAGTTGGTTAGAGCGTTTCCTTGACATGGAAAAGGTCACAAGTTCGAGTCTTGTCGGGTCCACCATTTCTTGTTAGACGACGCGCGACATCATGGAATATAAAACAGAACTTGATAAACTGCGACACAGCTGTTCTCATGTGATGGCCCAGGCGGTCCAGCAGCTGTGGCCGGATGTGAAAGTCACCATCGGACCCGCGATTGAGAACGGGTTTTATTACGACTTTGAAAAGAAAGAGGCTTTTTCCGACGAGGATTTGGCCAGGATCGAAAAGACGATGCGCCAGATCATTCAGCGCAAACCAAAATTCACCCAGAGCTTTCTGCCGCGCCAGGACGCCATCGATCTTTTCACCCAAAAGAGTGAAAAATATAAGGTCGAGATCATCAACCGCATCCCCGACGAAAAGGTTTCCATTTTTAAGACCGGCGAAGACTGGTTCGATCTGTGCAAGGGCCCGCATGTCGATAATGCCGGGGAGATCAAGGCCTTTAAGCTTTTATCGGTCGCCGGGGCGTATTGGGGCGGCGATGAAAACAATGTTATGCTGCAGAGGATTTATGGGACCTGTTTTTTTAGCGAGGAGGATCTCAAGAATTATTTGCACATCCTCGAAGAAGCGCAGAAGCGAGACCACCGTAAATTGGGAACGCAGCTGGACCTTTTTAACATTTATCATGAAACAGCCGGCGCCGGGCTGGTGTTTTATCACCCCAATGGCGCGATGCTGCGCAAGGTCATTGAAGATTATGTGCGGGAGCAGCATATCAAGCGCGGGTACGATCTTGTGATGACGCCGCATATTTTGAAAGGAAAACTCTGGGAGCAGAGCGGGCATGCGGATCACTATCGGGAGAACATGTATTATTTTCAGGTCGATCAGGAAGAATATGCCGTGAAGCCGATGAATTGCCCGGGACACATTTTGATTTTCAAATCGAAGCTGCGCTCCTATCGCGATCTGCCGATTCGATATTTTGAACTGGGAACCGTTTACCGTCAGGAAAAGGCGGGGGTGTTGCATGGTCTTTTGCGGGTGCGCGGTTTCACGCAGGATGACGCGCATATTTTTTGCCGAAAGGATCAGATCAAGGACGAGGTCGTGAGGGTGATCGAGTTTGTTTATGATACGATGCGCGATTTTGGATTTGAAGACCTGGAGGTCGACTTAAGCACCCGTCCGGAAAAATATATTGGCCGGCTCGAGGATTGGGACACGGCCACCCAGGCCCTTGAGGAATCTTTGAAAGCCAAAAATATTGTTTATCAGGTCAACGAGGGCGACGGCGCTTTTTACGGTCCCAAAATCGACATCAAGCTCAAAGATGCCTTGAGCCGCAAGTGGCAATGCGCGACGATCCAGTGTGATTTTTCTCTGCCGGAACGGTTCGATCTGACTTATGTTCATGAGGACGGGACCGGCGTTCGTCCCATCATGATCCATCGCGCCATCCTGGGAAGTCTGGAACGGTTTATCGGGACATTGATCGAGCATTACGGGGGGGCTTTCCCGACGTGGCTGGCCCCGGTCCAGGCGGCGATCATCCCCATCGCGGCCGATCACCACAACTTTGCCGCGCAGGTAAAAGATGATTTACAAAAGAAGGGCGTGCGGGTTATAATTGACCAGCGCAACGAAAGTTTAAATAAGCGAATCCGCGAGGCAACCCTCAAAAAAATTCCTTACATGCTGATTTTAGGCGACAAAGAATCCGGTTCCGGGACGGTGTCGGTGCGCAAGCGCGGCGGGGAGGACGGGGGGGCTGTGACGGTGTCCGATTTTGCGAATATGATCTCGACGGAAGTTCAGGAAAAAAAGATCAAATGAAAATCCGCCCTGCCTGTGGCCCGGCAGCCGGCAGGGATGGAATCAATAATAAGGTGTTGCAAGAAGGGAGGGAGTTCTATCCAAAAAACTATTCGGGTTAATGAACGGATTAGGGTGCCGGAGGTCAGGGTGATTGGTCCTAATTCAGAACAGCTGGGGGTTGTTGTTATCAAGCGCGCGTTGGAGCTGGCCAACGAACATAGCCTGGACTTAGTTGAAGTGGCCCCGACGGCAAAGCCGCAGGTGTGCCGCATCATGGATTTTAGCAAATATAAATATGATCAGGAACGCAAAGAGCGCCGGGTCAAGAAGAATCAAAAGGTTGCGCACCTCAAACAGATTCGCGTAAAACCGCACATCGAAGACCACGATTATCATATCAAGTTGAAGCAGGCGCGCGTCTTTTTGGAAAAAAAAGATAAAGTTAAAATCAATCTGTTTTTTCGCGGCCGCGAAATTGCCTTTGTGGATCTGGGGAGAAAAATCCTGGAGCGTTTTATTAAGGATCTCGGCGGAGACGGTCAGGTTGAAAAATCGCCGATGATGGAAGGCCGAGTTATGTCGATTGTGCTGATGCCGCGAGCTGATAAAAAAACAGCGGCGCAGGAGAAAGGAAATCACGATGCCCAAACTGAAGACCAATAAATCCGCCGCAAAGCGCTTTAAGCTGACCAAAACGGGGAAGATCAAAAAGCGCAGTGCCGGAAGGAGACATATTTTAGGGAAAAAAACCCGTAAACGAAAACGCCAGTTACGTAAAAGTAGCTTTGTGTCCGCCGTGGATCATCG
>CAYHZK010000024.1:0-17866 GCA_964361085.1 uncultured Planctomycetales bacterium | reverse complement strand
TGACGCCTAAAAGCGCCGGGCCCTTGGCGGCCCAGTCGCGGCTGGAACCCGTCCCGTATTCTTTCCCGGCCAGAACAACCAGAGGGATCTTGTCCGCCTTGTAACGTTCCGCGGCATCGAAGATGTTCATTTTTTCACCAGTCGGGACATGGATCGTCCAGGAGCCTTCCGTCCCCGGCGCCAGCAGATTGCGCAGACGGATATTGGCGAACGTCCCACGCGTCATGATGCGGTCATTCCCCCGTCGGGAACCGTAGCTGTTGAAATCTTTGGGCGCGACGTTGAGACTCACCAGATATTGGCCGGCCGGACTGCCCGCGGCGATATCGCCGGCGGGAGAAATGTGATCGGTTGTGATCGAATCGCCAACCATAATCAAGACCCTCGCCCCGGCAATCCCTTCGATGCGGCCGGGCTCCTTCTCCATGCCGATAAAATACGGGGGCTCCTGGATGTAGGTGCTGTTTCTCTTCCAGGTGAACAGCGGCGCGTCCCCGGATTTGATCGCGTTCCAATTTTTATTCCCCTTGGTGACGTTTTTGTAGCGTTTACGAAAGATTGCCGCTGTTACGGTTTTTTTGATGATCGCGTTGATCTCTTTTTGCGTCGGCCAGATGTCCTTCAGATAAACCGCCTCGCCTGTCTTTCCGGTCCCGATCTGCTCAATGACAAGATCCGTCGTGACGGTGCCGGCGAGGGCATAGGCAACGACTAAAGGCGGACTGGCCAAAAAGTTAGCGCGGGTGAACGGGTTGATGCGGCCTTCAAAATTTCGGTTCCCGCTCAGGACACTGGCGGCGACGATGTCCGCGTCTTTGATGGCCGCGGCAATCTTCTCCGGCAGCGGCCCGCTGTTGCCGATGCAGGTCGTACACCCGTACCCGACGATGTGAAACCCTAATTTTTCCAAATACGGCATCAGTCCGGCGGCCCGCAGATATTCCTCAGCGACCTGGGAGCCGGGCGCAAAACTGGTTTTCACGTAGGGCGGGACCGTAAGACCTCGTTCGACAGCCTTTTTCGCCAATAATCCCGCAGCAATCAACACCGACGGATTGGATGTGTTCGTGCAGCTTGTGATCGCCGCGATAACGACGGCGCCGTGCGTGATCGCGATTTTCTGGCCGTTGTCGATGACACCGCATGCTTTTAACTCGGCTTCGGGAAGGCCGAATCCCTGCTGCTTCGGCGGCGCTGTCAGAGCGCTGGCAAACGCCACTTTGACGCCGGAGAGCGGGATGCGGTCTTGCGGCCGCTTGGGGCCGGCCAGGCAGGGTTCGACGGTGCCCAGATCAATCTCGAGCGTGTCGCTGAAATCGATCTGAACCCTCGGATTGTAAAACATCCCCTGCGTCTTCATATACCTCTCGATCAAATCAACCTCCGCCGGTGTTCTCCCCGTCGTTTTGTAATACTGCAACGTCTCCGCATCAATGGGGAAAAATCCGATCGTGGCCCCATACTCGGGCGCCATGTTGGCAATGGTGGCCCGGTCGGGCAAACTCAAATGCCGCAATCCCTCGCCGAAGAATTCGACAAATTTTCCGACGACACCTTTTTTCCTCAAAATCTGAGTGACGGTCAACACCAGATCTGTTGCCGTGACGCCTTCCCTCAGACTGCCGGTCAATTTGACGCCGAGGACTTCCGGGATGAGCATATAAATGGGTTCGCCGAGCATAACGGCTTCCGCCTCGATGCCGCCGACTCCCCACCCGACGATGCCGAGCCCGTTGATCATGGTGGTGTGGCTGTCGGTCCCAACAAGGCTGTCCGGAAAGACGACTGTCTCTTTTCCGTTTTTTATTTTAAGAACACCCTTCGCCAAATATTCGAGATTGACCTGATGCACAATGCCGGTCCCGGGAGGAACGACTCTGAAATTTTCAAAGGCCTTCTGTCCCCACTTCAAAAATTCATAGCGTTCGCGGTTGCGTTGAAATTCTTTCGCAAGATTGATGTCGAGAGCGCGCGCGGAACCGTAGGCGTCGACCTGGACGGAATGATCAATGACAAGATCGCAGAAAACCTGGGGATTGATTTTACGGTAATCCCCGCCTAATCGTTTCATCGCGGAACGCATCGCAGCCAAATCCACGACACAGGGCACGCCGGTAAAATCCTGCAACACAACGCGGCCGGGTTTAAAAGCGATCTCGGTGACGGGCAAATCGCGCGGCGTCCAGCCGGCCAGCTTGCGGACATCGTCCCGCGTCACCTGAAAATCATCACAATTCCGCAGTGCACTTTCCAGCAGGACTTTAATGGAGAACGGCAATCGTTCGGGATTCGGCAGACCTAATTTGGCAACGGCAGGGAGGTGGTGGATAACAAATTTCCCGGATTTTGTCGTCACTGTTTTCCGGGTCTCGGAAACGCCTGAATGGGGCTTCATCGGTATTCTCCTTCAGCAGAATAATCATTATGAGTGGAAGCCGTATTATATAAATGAGGCCCTATTGCGTCAAATGATTTGTGTGTCGTCATGGTCGAATCTTCGGGTCGCGCGCATCGGAGCGATCAGCCGCGTTTTGCGGCGATAATTTCTTATCAAAAATCTTGCAATAAATTGGTGAATTCCTTAAGATAACACTAACTTTCGAACATCATTTACAAAAGGTTCTCAATATGCGTGTCGCCATTCTCAATCCTTCCTTTGGAGACGATTTTGTCCGGGTTGCCCGATGGTCTGCCAAATCCCGGGGACGGGTTCAGCGTCATCCGGAATACCTTCTGACGGCAGCCCAGGTCCTGCTTGATCAGGGCCATGATGTAACCTTTATCGAGGCCGCGGCCAGGAATTTTACGGCGGAACAGTCTTACGATATTGTCACCGATTTTAATCCCGACCTTCTGGTCATCCACGCCACAACGCCTTCCATTTATAACGACGTCGAGCAGGCGAAGATTATCAAAGAACTGACAAACTGCAAGGTCGCTTTCGTCGGTCAACATGTGACGGCGGAGCCGGATAATACCTTTGAAATCAGCCATGGCGCCGTGGACTACGTTTTGCGCAGTGAATATGACGATGCTTTGCGGGATTTAGCCGACGGCATGGAGTCCGGCCGCGTCCTCGGCATGTCCTGGAGGGACGGGACGAAGGTGACGCATAACCCCAACCGGCCTGCGATTGACGTCAATGCCCTCCCCTTCCCGGCCTGGCAACTGATCCAGCCGGAATGGTATCCCGACGGGGGGAAAAAATTTCCGTTTTTAACATTGATCACCGGACGCGGCTGCAACAACGCGTGTACGTTTTGCCGCGACCCGCAGCTGATGTATGGCTACAAATTACGAAACCGCACCGCTCAAAAAGTTGTGGATGAGATGGAATATGATTTAGGACTTCATCCTCATATCCGTGAAATCATGTTTGAAACCGACACCTTCGCCGCCGACCGCGACCACGTTAAAGAAGTCTGTGAAGAAATCATCAGGCGCGGGATCAACAAAAAAATCACGTGGTCTTGCAATATGCGCGTCAATACGGATTTGGATCTTTTGCCGCTCATGCGGGAATCCGGCTGCCGGATGCTGATGACGGGTTTTGAATTCGGTCATGATGATGGATTGCAAGCCATTCGCAAAGGCGGGGTCAATGTCGACATGGCACGGCAATACGCCGAACGCGCCCATGAACTGGGGTTCACCATCCACGGATGTTTTATGATCGGGGCTCCCGGTGAGACGCGCAGGACCGCGCAGACGACAATCGACTTTGCGAAATCCCTGCCCCTCGATACGATCCAGATTACGGGCGTTGCCGCCTACCCCGGGACATCGCTTTACAAATGGGCGAAGGAAAACAACTATCTTCTCGCCGATGACTGGCGAGAATGGCTGACCGCTCAAAAAGAACAACGGACCCTCCTCAGTTACCCGCAGCTCTCGAGCAAGGAGATCGATGAATTCATCGACAAGGGGCTCAAAGAATTTTATCTCCGGCCGCGACAGATGTGGCAGATGCTCATTTCCATCCGCACACTGGGAGATCTGCTGCGAAAACTGCACGGGTTTAAGGCGTTTCTTGAATATTTCGGGAACAAAATCAAATCAAAATTTGTCGCGCCGAAACCGCTTGAATCCAAAATACCCTTGCCCCTCACCGCGCCAGCGGGCAAAGGGTAGCCCGCGCAAAGGCAATATTTTAGCCATTGACATCAAAAATCCGATTTGCTATATTCTATCCAGTTTAAGACTCAATCCGATGGAATTCCCGTCAACGGTTGTCAGATAAGGAGGAACATTCAATGCCGCATGTTGTTACCGAACCCTGCGTAAAATGCCGATATACCGACTGTGTCACCGTTTGCCCGGTGTATTGCTTTCATGAAGATAAAGAAATGCTCGTGATCGATCCTGAGGTCTGTATCGACTGTGGCGCGTGCATTCCCGAATGTCCGGTCCAGGCGATTTACGTCCAGGATGATGTCCCCGAAAAATGGAAAAGTTACATCGCCCTCAACGCGGAAAAGGCCAAAGCCTTGCCGGTCATCACCGAGAAAAAAACACCGTTAGTACAAAAATAGCTTGCCATAACCCTGCATCGGCAACGGTGCGGGGTTTCTTTTCTCCGCGCGCTCTAATCCGCCGTCTACAACTGTTTCGAGGAATTCTATGTGGTTTTTTATGAATGCGTGTTATCTTTTGAGTTTTTTAACCTTCCTCTTCCTGGGGATGGCCATGCTGCAGAGCTTCTTCCCGTTTGATATCATCAGCGCAACTCCGGTAACGTTTATCATCTTAACCAGCATCATCTATTTTCTGACAGAAACCCTGATCATATTTTTTTTCGTCGGGACCGGCGTCAGCATCAAGGAATTCACGCTCGCGAACCGGCTGCAGCCTGATTACCACAAAAAATCCATCGCGCTTAAAATGAAAATTTATCCCCCGACTCTTCTGAATATTATGTTGATGATCGTCCTGTTCGTCTCCCTGGGTGCGGTGGACACAGGGAGACTGCCAAGGCTTATTTATCAGGTTTTTTTCTTGATTTGCCTGATCCATTTCGCGTTTATGAAACGGATTCAGCACCAATGTTTTCGCGACAATACGGCCAACATCCTGGCGATGTCGGGAATCGAGAAGCGCTTTTAATGTATTATTTTGCCAAGGTTCTTCAGGCCGGCGGATTGACGGTTATCGTGATTGATTTCTTCAGACGTTTTCCGGAAGTGATGAACAGAAAAATACTGGCGGCGGGGATCGGATTATTTTTTTGCGGCTGGGTGATCGAAAAGGTTATGGTGAGACGGTGAAAGAAAATAACAGGGAAAATTCTATCCGAATGATTCTAAAATTTGATACCGGCGCCGACGGGTTTTTGAAAATGATTCATGTCTTGGCGATCTCGGCGGTTGTGGTGCTGCTTTGGGGAATTTATTTTTTACTCTTTGTTTATCATGACATTTCAGCGGCAGTGCGGTGATCGATGGCCCGTCGTGTGGTCGACAATTTGAAGAAAAAATGGGGGATCAGCAGCAACCTCGACTTTGTCCTCATCATGCTCTCATTTTCATTGGCCGGTTCAATGATTTCCGTATGCCGCAAACCGCTTTTTGCCTTGCTCGGCGTAAAAAGCACAACACCGTTTTGGATCAAAACACTGATCTACGTTCCCCTGATCCCCCCCCTGTACCAGGTCTTGCTGATGATCTTTGGCACGCTCCTGGGGCAATTCAATTTCTTCTGGGAAAAAGAGAAACGGCTTGGGCGCTTTCTGCTGCGCGCCATTCAAGGGACAAAAGCATCGCCGCCCCAACCTTAATCAGCGCCACACATACAGCATAAAATAAATGAGGACGCCGGTCACCGAGACATAAAGCCAGACCGGCAGGAGCCAGCGTGTGATTTTCATGTGGGCTGCGAAGTTATTTTGAACGGCCAACCAGACGGCGGCAATGATAAACGGGACGATCACGGCCGCGAGCGGAGTATGCGTCAGGAGGATAAAGAAATAAATCCATCGGCTTAAACCCTCCCCGTGATAACGGGTGACCCCACCATGGATGAGCAAATGATAGGTGAGATAGGAACAGAGAAAGAGCGCCGAACAGATCAGCGCCGCGATCATGAATCTCTGGTGCTGAAGTTTTTCTTTCCTCCGGATCGCCATCCAGCCGAGCAGCAAAAATATTCCGGCCAGGCCATTCAGTGTTGCATTGATCGTGGGCAAGACGCTCGGTATCATTTCTTTTGAGAAAGCAGCGAGGCTAAATCCTTGAACAACTGTTGAATCTCGTTATCCTGCGTGCCGTCATAATATCCGCGGATCTGCCCATTTTGATCCACAAGAACAAAAAAAGCGCTGTGAAATACCGGCTCATCGACCGAGCCGATTTTGAAATTTCGCAGGGCAACATCGGTGATCCGTTCCCGCGGGCCCGTCAGGAAGTGCCACTTTTTGAGATCCGCTTTATACCGTTTCGCGTACTCCTCCAAAACCCTGGGCGTATCATTCTCGGGATTTACGGAAATGGATACGAATTCGACCTCATCGTTCAAACGATAAGAACGATGAAGAGCGGCCATATTTTTTGTCATGACAGGACAAATGCCGCCGCAGCTTGTAAAAAAGAAATCCACAACCCAGACTTTATTTTTGAGCTGATCGGAATCAAAAATGCGATTAAGGGTGTCGCTGAGCTTAAACGGCTGGATCGTGCCTAAGATCGGCAGCGGTGCTTCCGTGACCCGCCGTTCCAGCAAAAAGTCGGCCACGAGCAGAATCACAATCAGCAAAAATACGCATGATCCGAAAATGGTTCGTTTATTCATCGCGCAGCCTGGCCTAGAATGAGGCATCGAAAATGATTAAAAATAATAAAACAGGAAGATAGATCACGGACGCCCGCAGGAGACGACGCGCGTCGGGGATGGTTTTGGAATGCGAAAAAACAAGTCCTTTCCATAACATGGCGGTTCCCAGAACAATCGCGCCCCAGAAGTAAATCCAGCCGGAGATCCCGAGGATCGTGGGGAGCAATGAAACGGGAATCAAAAGCAGCGCAAAAATATTGATCTGACGAAACATGCTTTTGCCGTCGGGATAGACGACGGGAAGCATTTTAAACCCGGCCCGTTTGTAATCATCGCGGAACATCCAGGCAATCGAATAAAAATGCGGATGCTGCCAGGCGAAAAGAATCAGGAATAAGGCCCATGCGCCGGGGGCAAGGTCGCCGGTTGCGGCCGCCCACCCCCCCATCGGCGGCAACGCGCCGGGGATGGCCCCGATCGTGGTATTCAGCCAGCTCACTTTTTTCATCGGCGTATAAACCAAAACATACAGAAACGCAGTCAGCAGGCTTAAAAACGCCGTTAGAAGATTGACCCGCCAGCATAGTAAAAACACCCCTCCAAGAATGAGGATGATCCCCAGAAGCATGGCGTTTGTCCCCGGGATGAGACCACGCGGCAACGGCCGGTTGCGGGTCCGAACCATCAAACGGTCCGAATCGCGTTCGAGGTAATGGTTGAGCATGGACGAGCCAGCGCAGACCAGTCCCGACCCCGCAAGAAGGGTCAACAGAAGACTCCCTGAGCTGATCCCTTCCCCTCCAAGAAAAAAGCCCAAGGCCGTTGTCACCAGGACGAGTGAAAGGATCCGCGGCTTTGCCAATTCCAAGTAACCAGAAATGATCTCATTTTTGCCGATCGGTTCTCTCATGCGAACCTCACAATCAAATTTTTCAAAGCTTTCCACGACAACGGCGCGGCCCGCACAAACATGAGCACCGTCAATCCCAAAACTCCAGCGCCCAGGACGACGTGAACGCTTGTCAGATAAGGTTCCTTATCAGTCAGAACCGTAAATATCCCCAGAAGAATTTGCAACGCGACAACCGCATTAAGCATCCATAAGGTTGCTTTGACCTTGCTGGTCACGGCGCGCGATTTTAATCCGGTCCAATTGACGACAAGCAGCACGCCAAAAACAAGAACAGCGCCGGCCCGGTGGAGAACGTGAAAAACAACCTGGCGCATGGACACGGGATCCAGATTCATGTCAAACCGCCGCGCGTTGATGCGCTGGAGCATCGTGGAATCAAATTGGGGCCACCACTCCCCGCCCATCGTCGGAAAATCGGGAACCGCAAGCCCCGAAGCCGTGTGCCGCATCGTCGCCCCAAACAGAAGTTGAAGGTAAATGCAAAAAATTAAAAGAAGGTTGAGGTTTAAAAACGCCGGATTTCCTGCCGCATTCTCATGCTGGCGGTTTTCCCGCTCCGCCGAAAGGCTGTAAGCCAGGACAATCGTCATCAAAAAAAACGTCTGCGCAAGAATCCCATGCGCCACAGAGACCGGCGGCGGCAAGAACAATTTAACCGTCAACCCCCCGAGGAGTCCCTGGACAACAACGGCACCCAGCGCCACAAACCCCAGATTCCGAACCCAGCGACGCGTTTCCATGCGCCAAAGTGCTATGGCGAGGCACAGCATCAAAACCCCAACCACCGTCGCGACCATCCGGTGCCCGTGCTCATAAAAAACGCCGCCCACCATCGGGGGAAAAACCATGCCATATGACAGCGGCCAATCCGGGACCGCCAGGCCCGAACCGGTACTCGTCACCAGTCCCCCGGCAAAAATCAGAAAGAAAGTGGCCAGACACGTCAGTTTTGAAAACGGGCGCAGCCACGTCTGGGTTGAAAGGGATAAAAGAGGTGTTGACGTCAAAGGATTACTGCATTGGGCTTTCATAGGAAAATTAAATATAGCAGGACATCAATTCCAGAAATCGTCGCCTTCGTCGGACGACGCGCTTTGGGCGGCCTGCTCGTTAAACCAGGTTTCGTACTCGCTCTGGCTGTGAACAGTGAGATATCCCTTCATCCGGTAGTGACCGATGCCGCACAGCTGGGCGCAGGCAATGTCATACTGACCGGTCCTGGTAGGCGTAAACCACACCGGAATGCTCATCCCGGGGACGGCATCCTGTTTGACCCGCATGGCATTCAGCGAAAAGCTGTGTATGACATCTTTGCTGGACAGATGAATCAAAACGGGCCGCCCGATGGGGACGTGCATTTGGTTGATGGTGACAATATCGTCTTTGCTGCTCGGGTCCGTCGAGTCCAGCCCCAGCGGGTTCGCTTGTTTGTCAAAAAATTTGACATCCGTCTTCCCGAATTTTCCGTCAGCGCCGGGATAATGGATGTTCCATGCGAATTGTTCAGCCACAACTCTCAATTCAAGCACATCCGTGCGGTTGGGAAAGGCGTTGACCTGTTTGGCCCAAAACGGGATGGAAAACCCCACCAACAGAATGGCCTCAATAACCGCGACGGCGACCTCCACATAACTGGCCGTGTGCCCCTGCAGGCCATGGTAATCCGCCCGCGGGTTTTTAGTCTGGCGAAACCGATAAAGGACATAGATAAAATAGACCGCCCAGCCGATAAACAAAACGAACATCAAGAGGTGGATCAAATAAATGAGCAGATCAACCTCATGTCCATGAGCGGACGCAACCGGAGGCAACGGGAAAATTTTTGTAAAATCCATTCTGGATCCTTCGATTATTCTGTTACGGTCAGCGCTGATGACAAGCGCGACCGGAGAGCGGTAGCGATAAAAAATTTGACGAAAGCGGCAAAGACAAAACCCAGGGCGCCCAGCATGACAAAAACACCTTGTCCCAGTCCAATGGTCATGGCGGAATCGGGATCTTTAAAACAGACGCTGCAGGCCCACGCCGGAGAACCGGTCACGCCAGCCCAAAAAAACAGGACTGAAAAAAATGCTCGTCTCGCCGCCATTTAAACCTTCGCCTTGAGTTTACGAATAAAAATCACGCAATAAATGGAAAGCGCCAGGGCTATCACAAACGATACCCCACCCGTCAACCTCAACCCCGGTGTCGGCGGCAGTCCCGTGACCGCAGAATGCCCGTGGCTGCTGATGGCCCAAAACCCAAAGCCGAATGCCAATACGGCGGACGCGATAATGAATACGACATGAAAATCTTTCAGCGACATCGATTCAGTGTCCCTGATTGTGCGGCGGCACCTGAGCCGCCAGATCATGCAAATGCACTGTCCCAATGATATGGTCGCGGTGTTCGATCGCAGGCAGGAACAAAAGTCCGACAACAATGCTGGCAACAAGGATCAAGGCCCCATAAATCAAAACACGCTCCGAAACAAGATGCATAAAATACCCGCCCACCAAAGAAACCTTAATGCTGGCGATGATGAGGGCGACCGTAACGGCCCAGAAGGTGTTCAAGTGCAGATAACTGACCGCGACCGTCACAATCGTCAAAAACAAAAGCGCCCCAAAGACGATCATATATGTTTTAACTTCTTTTTTAATATCGTGAACCTCGGCTGACGACATGATTCTCCCCTATTATAAAAGGTACAGGATCGGAAAAAGAAATATCCAGACCAGATCGACAAAATGCCAATACAACCCGGCAATCTCGATGCGGTTCACAAACTGTTCGGGCCTGGTCGTCCACAATTTTGCCCCCGGGCCCCAAAAATACGAATTAACAACAATCCCGCCGATGATGTGCAAGGCATGGAGGCCGGTTAGCGTAAAATAAATCGCCAGGAAGGTGCTGTGACTTGGAAAAAGATGATGCTCAAATTTCGCGCCATACTCGAAGGCCTTGACAATCAAGAACACAAAGGCAAGTCCGATCGTGGCCCCTAAAAAAAATTTGAATTTTTTAAAATCCTTTAATTTCAGCGAAGCCCAGGCCATGACCATCGTGACACTGGAACCGATCAGGACAATCGTGTTAAACGCGCCGATCGGGACATTCAAAATGCTTGAGCCGTGCGGCCATGTCCCCGGAGGAGCCCCGACACGCAGCATGATGTAAGTCGAGAACAGCGCCCCAAAGAGCATGACCTCCGAAGCCAGGAATAACCATATCCCCAGTTTCGCGTTAAATAATCCGGTATCGGGACGTTCTTTGACAAGGTACGGGACTTCAAGTGACATAACACGCAATCCTTTTGATGACGCCGCTATTCAACTTTGCTCTCATGCTGAGGAGTAAAATCTTTTTTGGCACCGGGGACATTATACTCATATGGCCCGCGATACGCTTGCGGTGCCTTGGTAAAATTACCGTGCGGAGGGCAATTCGGGACACCCCATTCCAGGGTTGTGGCCTGCCAGGGATTGTCGGACTCGACCCTCTGGCCTTTTGTGATGCTCCAGAAAAAATTGATGATAAACGGAATCTGTGCGATGGCCAGCCCCCACGCCCCGTGCGTCATGATGACGTTCAGGTGCAAAATGCCGGGATCGAACGAATACGACGCCCCGCCGTCATAAAGACGCCGCGACACGCCGGCCAACCCCTGAATAAACATCGGCATAAAAATGATATTCATAAAAGCGAATGACGGCCAGAAATGAAGGTGTCCCAGGACATCATTCATTTTCCGCCCTGTAGCTTTTGGGAACCAATAATAAATCCCGGCAAAGAGGGCAAAGATCGTTCCCGGCGCCACGATATAATGAAAATGCGCAATCACGTAATACGTATCATGCAACGGTATATCGCTGGCCGATAAGCCAAGAGGCAGCCCCGTCAATCCCCCGATCCCGAACATCGGCAAGAACGACAGCGCGAACAGCATCGGGATATTAAAACGGATTGATCCTCCCCATAATGTTATAAAGAGAACCGAGAGAATGATGACCGACGGGATTGAGATGATCATGGTTGTGGCCTGAAAGAACGCGCTGATCCCCGTTCCCATCCCGGTCAAGTACATGTGATGGGCCCAGACGATAAATGACATAAAGCCCAAAAAAATAATCGAATAGACCATCGACTTGTAACCACAGATCGGCTTTCGGGTATTAGTGGCGATGATCTCCGTGACAATTCCCATCGCCGGCAGGATTAAAACATAAACCTCGGGATGCGCCAGGAACCAGAAGAGATGCTGCCAAAGAAGGACACTGCCGCCCCCGCTGACCATCAACGGCTCCCCGCTGATCATGAGCCCGCTGGGCAAAAAGAAACTTGTTCCCGCCACACGGTCCATCAATTGCAAGACCCCCGCGGCTTCGAGGGGCGGAAACGCCAGCAGGAGTAAAAAGGCCGTGATGAGCTGAGCCCACACAAAAAACGGCAGCCGCATGAAGGTCATCCCTTCCGCGCGCAATTGAAAGATCGTTGTGATAAAATTCACGGCACCCAGCAACGATGAGGTAATCAGGAGAACCATCCCGATGAGCCAATACGTTTGTCCCTGGGTGGCGATATTGGCCAACGGACTATACGACGTCCATCCGGAACTCGCCGCTCCCCCGGGCACAAAAAAACTGGCCAGCATCACGACCCCGCCGAGAAAATACGCCCAGTAACTCGCCATATTTAATTTAGGGAAGGCCATGTCCGGAGCGCCAATCTGTAACGGCACAACAAAATTTCCAAAAGCACCCACCGCAAGCGGCACAACCCCCAAAAAGACCATGATGGTCCCATGCATGGCGCCCAGCTGATTATAAAATTCCGGCAGCATCACGCCGCCCGGCATGTTGGCCTCGCCAAAAAGTTTCCCAATGACCGGCAAAGGCTCCCCCGGATACGCCAATTGCCAGCGCATCAAGAGCATCAGGCAGAACCCGAAAAACAAAAAGAATAACGCCGTGATGCCGTACTGGATACCGATAACCTTATGGTCTTGCGAAAAGATGTACTTCTGCCAGAAAGGCAGGTCGTGGCCGTGGCTGGAATCGTGAGAATGAGACATCGGGACTGGCTCTAATTTTTTTCTGGTGCTGAAGGTTTGGTGTATGTGAAATCAACAGTCTTTTCTTCATCCGCGCCAACCGTCACGGTCGCGGTCTGAGTTCCCAGCTTTTCCTGCCAGGCCTCAATTTCATACGTCCCCGCGGGAAGATTCGTGATGGTAAATTTTCCGTCATTTTGCGTTGTCGCAAAAAACGGATGATCAAGGACACTGACCCACGCGCCCATCCAGGGGTGAACGTCGCATTTCATGGCAAACATAAATTCCGGCTTGTTAAAAACATGCGTCGTCTCGGTGCGGAATTTCGGCATGGCGATATTAAATTCCGGGTTGACCTTGCAGAGGGCGTGAACATTGTGAAGCGTCCCGTCGGGATTCAAAATTTTTACCGTCTGTCCCGTCATCACCCCGGCCACATGCGGGGCATATTGACAACCCTTCTGGTCCAAAACCAACGGTTCCTGCGGCGGCGTATAAGCCTTTTTGGGCAGGCCGCTTTTGACATGGACAAAAACATTGGCCATGGTATTGCCGTCACCAAGCACCAGGGTCTCGGGAATGACCGGATCATGATGATGGGTCAAACAGACCGGATCGGCATCCATTTTGATTTCCTTAAATTTAGGAACGGCGCCGTCAAATTTGACCGTCCCTGTTATGGTCGCGGCAAAGGCCGGCGAGCCCACAGCCAAAATTGATACCGTCAGTAAACCGAAAACCTTATTTTTTATATCCATGACGCGCTCCTGTTTTTTGTAAAAATCGATGAGTAATTGGGTGGTTGATGAACACAATGCAGGTTAATAATGAAAACAAATTACTACAAGCCCCCCGCATTGTCAAGCGGGGTTTTAGGAAAAATTTTCGAAAAGATGCATTTCCCTAGTCATAGCGTTATTTTAAAACAAAGCATAAATGGCTGGCAGAATGGAGTGATTGCCACTCAAGTTGACAAACATACTCAAGAAAGCCAAAACAAGCAGCAAAGGCAACAGCCACCACTTCTTGTGAGTTTTGATCAGGACGAATAACTCGATCAAAATATCCAAATTGGACTTTATATCCCGCTTATGCGCGCCGGGCTTTTTGTTTTCTTCCTTTTTTCCCATTATTGGCCTTTCCGAATATAACCTTCTGTTCTCAGGACATCATAAACATTCTCGGCCATGATGAGATGACCTTTTCGTGTGCAGTGATAATCATCGAGAAAATATGCTTTCTTGTTGATCGAGTTGACCACTGCGTCAAAGACCCTAGTGTTGTCGACGAAAGGCAGGGAATGTTGAACCGCGATATGTTGCAACGCACTGTTGGCGGCATGAAATGAAAAAGGATAATTTTGAATGATCAAACGGATATTTTTATGTTTGCAGATTTTGACAATCTTTTCGAGATCATCATTAAGCCATTGAGCAATTTTATTTTCCCAATGCCTTTGATTCTCGAAGTAATTGTAATATTTCAGAAAAAAGGCGTCTTCTTTCAATGGGGGGTGTTTTTCAATGATCTTATTCAGAAAATCAATGATGTCGTTCGCATCGTATTTGCTCTGGAGCGGGAACTGATCGGCTAATGCCCAATAATGGGGATATCCAAAAAAAGGATCGGACTCAATTGAGCGTAACGAATACATCAGTAAATCCGGGTTGTTCATGTCATCTCCAGATTTGAGGAGCAAATCTTCATAGAAATGGGCTCGGTGGGCTGATACAATTTTTGAATCAGGATAATCTCGAAAAGCCTGTTCATAAAGTTCTATCGCCCTTCCGATGTCATCCATTCCATAGTAAAGGTAGGCTATAAAACACAAAAATTCAACGGCGCGCGGTTCTTTCTGGAAATAATCGGCAGCCAATTTAAACGCGCTTTCCCTGCTGCCGATATTGTAATGGTACCACACTTCATCATAGGAAGAACGAATGTCCGCGGTGGTCTTTACCCTCTTCATTGCGGCCACATGGTCCTCAAACCAATCAGATCTGGGTTTTTCGTCATTGGGATAACCATCCGGACGATACTGCATTTTTATATCATGCAGGGAAGATGGGGTCCAACTCTTCAACTTTTTATGATGCGATTCATTTTTCAGATTTAATGCTAAAATCTTCGCCATCTTGTAAACTCTCAAATTTCGGATAAAATTCATAAATCCGTTCCCATGGATATCGTTGAGCGAAAAATTAAATTTATTGGTGGCCCCGACCAACAAAATAATGGTGTCTGGATTATACGTCGCGATGACCTGTGGCAGGAAAGTCAAAACCTGTTTTGAATTGTACTCGCAGACCCCGCCATTATAAACTTTAATATTGCTAGGGAGGAGTTCTTGTAAAAGATAGGGATAAGTTTCCTTAAAATCGCTCCAGCCTCCATAGGTATAAGAGTCCCCGATAGTTAAAATGATGTGCGGATCATTTGTGGATGCATCCAATAAATCCCTTCCTACAATTCTTGTCCCGTGATCCGCCTCCCTTGTGGCAACGGTAAATTTGGAAGGCTGCGAAAGGCGTGCCCGGGCATTGGCACGTTGGTAGATAAACCCATACAACCGTAATCCCATTTCCAGGATACCCGTGAAGAAAATAAAGCTAACGAGACTTAAGCATATTTTTACTTTTAAGGATTTGTTCAACTGGAAGATGCCTCATCAGAACAATAGGTTATTTTTATAACAATATTCGCAATCGTCGCACCGAGGATTTGATGACCAATGGCATGCATGAGGAGGAACTTAATCCTGATCAGAATTGACCTATAAAAAAAATACGTCCGTTGTCCAAACAAAGCTACGAGTGCAAATCTTAAAACTTCATATCCTTCTGCCCGAGGATGACGACGGTTGCTGCGATGAAGAGGACTTCGATGACGACATAGAGGATCAGGGCGTTGGCAATACCTGAAACGGTCACGCATTCTCATTTGTAGTGCCCAACAATTAATCTACGAATTCACCCTTAATCGGCAAAGGCGAATTCGGGTTGATCATAATGTCTGAATTATAACATTTCGTTTTACTTTCAGGCTTTTCTTACAAAAATCCACTGCCGGAATTCGTGTTTGGTCGGAAATAGCCGATATCCGGGTCTTCGTATATCCTGGCCTTTGCTATATCCCTCTCCTCGCATATAGAAGAGCTAAGCCTGAGCGGCGACAGATGCCGCGATCAGGCGAGGTCGAAACGGTCGAGGTTCATGACCTTGCTCCAGGCTGCGACGAAGTCCTGGACAAACTTCTTCTGCGCGTCCGCGCTTCCGTAGACCTCGGCCAGGGCCCGGAGTTGTGAGTTCGAACCGAAGATAAGATCAACGCGCGTCGCGGTCCACTTGATTTTGCCGGTCTTGCGGTCGCGCCCTTCGAAAACGTCCCTGGCGTCCGAGACCGCCTTCCACTCCGTGCCCATGTCGAGCAGGTTCACGAAAAAATCGTTGGTCAGCGTTTCCGGATCTTTGGTAAAAACGCCGTGCTGGGTCTGTCCGAAGTTGGTGTTCAGCACGCGCATGCCGCCCACGAGAACCGTCATTTCCGGCGCGGTCAGCGTCAGCAATTGCGCCCGATCAACCAGCAACTCCTCGGCGGATACGGTGTATTGGCCCTTGAGGTCATTGCGAAAACCATCCGCGACCGGTTCGAGCACGGCGAAGGACGACTCATCGGTCTGTTTCTGCGAAGCGTCCATACGTCCCGGCGAGAATGGAACCGTCACCTTGTGTCCGGCATTTTTCGCCGCCTGCTCGACGCCGGCGCAACCGGCCAGGACGATCAGGTCAGCCAGCGAAACTTTTTTGCCGCCGGCTGCGGTGCTGTTGAACGCCTTCTGGATGCCGAGCAGGGTCTTGAGAACCTTCGCCAACCGGACAGGCTGATTGACGTCCCAGTCCTTCTGCGGCGCCAGACGAATGCGGGCGCCGTTCGCGCCACCGCGCTTGTCGGAGCCACGGAACGTGGACGCCGACGCCCAGGCGGTCGAGACCAGTTGCGAGACCGTGAGGCCCGACGCCAAGATCTTGCCCTTGAGGGCGGCAATGTCCTTCACTCCAATCAACTTGTAGTTGACGGCGGGAATGGGGTCTTGCCAGATAAGCTCGTCGGAGGGGACCTCTGGACCAAGATACCGCGCGCGAGGGCCCATATCGCGATGCGTCAGCTTAAACCACGCCCGGGCGAAGGCATCCGCGAACTCATCCGGATGCTCCATGAATCGCCGGGAAATCTTTTCATAAACCGGGTCAAATTTTAAGGAAAGGTCGGTGGTCAGCATAGCTGGCGCGTGACGCTTCGACGGGTCGTGAGCATCCGGCACGGTGCCGGTACCGGCGTCCCCCTTCGGCTTCCACTGGTGCGCGCCGGCTGGGCTCTTTGTCAGTTCCCATTCATAGCCGAACAGGTTCCAGAAAAAGTTGTTGCTCCACTTCGTCGGTGTGGTGGTCCAGATGACTTCCAGTCCGCTGGTGATCGTGTCCCCGTCTTTACCGGAACCAAAACTGCTCTTCCAACCGAGAGCTTGCTCCTCGATGCTCGCCGCTTCGGGCTCAGGCCCCACATGAGAGGCAGGCCCAGCGCCATGGGTTTTACCGAAGGTGTGACCACCGGCGATGAGCGCGACCGTCTCTTCGTCATTCATCCCCATGCGGGCGAACGTCTCGCGGATATCCTTGGCCGCCGCGATCGGATCCGGATTGCCGTCGGGGCCTTCCGGATTGACGTAGATCAGTCCCATCTGCACGGCCGCGAGGGGATTTTCGAGATTCCGGCTCCCAGAGTGGCGTTTATCTTCCAGCCACTTTTTCTCAGCCCCCCAGTAGACATCTTCTTCCGGTTCCCAGACATCCGCACGCCCGCCGGCAAAACCAAAGGTCTTAAATCCCATCGACTCCAGGGCGACATTGCCCGCGAGGATCATGAGGTCGGCCCATGAAATTTTTTTGCCATACTTCTGCTTGATCGGCCAAAGTAGCCTGCGCGACTTATCGAGGTTTGCGTTGTCGGGCCAGCTGTTAAGCGGCGCGAAACGCTGCTGCCCGGCCCCCGCCCCGCCGCGGCCGTCGCCGATGCGGTACGTTCCGGCGCTGTGCCACGACATGCGGATGAACAACGGTCCATAGTGGCCGAAGTCCGCCGGCCACCAGTCCTGC
>CAYHZK010000023.1:0-17877 GCA_964361085.1 uncultured Planctomycetales bacterium | reverse complement strand
GAACGCCGGTGCGTCCCACCTGGACTTCAATGGCCAGGACCTTGCTGGTGGCCTGCCGGGCGGGGAATTTGTAAGCGACGGCCCACCTCGGACTCTTGAGGGTCGCACCCAGCCGTTCCTGCTGGCGAAGATCATTGACCTTGACGACCACCCCGTCCACTTCATACGAAAGCGTGTTCCTCTTCTCCTGCCAAGCCTGACAAAATTTCATAACGTCCTCAAAATCCTTGCAAAGACGGCTTTCGGGATTGCTGCGAAATCCATCGGCCTTAACTTTTTCTAAAAACTCCCATTGGGTCCTGATCTCCTCCCCGCCCTCGAGGACGCCGAAGGAATGGACAAAAAACTGCAGATGGCGCCGGGCCGTGAGGCGGGCATCGAGGAGTTTCAACGATCCGCTCGTGGCGTTGCGGGGATTTGCGAAAAGGACATCGCCGGTCTCCCTCCGGCTGTCGTTGAGTTCCTTAAAATCTTTCAGATTCATGTAGACCTCGCCCCGGACTTCCAAAATCCGCGGGAACGGTTTGTTCCCGATCTTTCGCAATTTAAGCGGGACCGAACGGACCGTCCTCAAATTGTGCGTCACATCTTCCCCCGTCAATCCATCGCCGCGTGTCGCCCCCAAAACAAAAACGCCGTTCTCATAGGTCAATGCGGCGCTCACCCCGTCGATCTTCAACTCCGCGACAAACTCAACCGCTTCGCCCGCAAGTCCCTTGACGACGCGGTCCCGCCATTCGGAGAGCTCGTCCGGTGAATACGTGTTATCGAGAGAATACATCTTCACCCGGTGGGTCACGGTCGCGGCGGCGTTGACTTTGATGCCGACGCGCCGGGTGGGCGAATTCAGGTCTTTGAGTTCCGGAAATTGTTCTTCGAGCAAAAGGAGACGCCGGAGCAGGGCGTCATACTCACTGTCGCTGATCGTCGGTTGCGCGAGGTTATAATACCGTTCGTTGTGCTCCTCGATCTTGCGGACGAGATCCCGGATCTCCTTCGCGGCTTTTTCTTTGGAAATCATGAAGCGATAATCTCAAATTTCGAAAATCGACCGGTCGGGGCGCTGTAAAGAATTTCTTTATCCTGAATCGATCCTTCAAAGTGCCGGGACAACGTGTTGTCAAGTTTCTCAAGGTCTTCCTGCCGCCCTTCCGCCATGATCTCGACGCGCCCGTCCCTGAGGTTGCGGACCCATCCCACCAGCCCGAGAGAGGAAGCAAAACGCTCCGTCGTATACCGGAACCCCACGCCCTGGACGATTCCGGTATAATAAATGTGCATCAAGGACTTCATGAATTTGAGATATTTTAGATGTGAAAAGCCAGGAATGGTCGGGAAGGTGGGATTTGAACCCACGACCTCAACGTCCCGAACGTTGCGCGCTAGCCACCTGCGCTACTTCCCGAGTGCTTACGAGCGGAAGGCATTCTACCATCAGAGGGTATAGCCGTCAACTTCCCTGAGCCATAAAAGACAGACGAGCCGCTCGAGACGATGCCCTCAAAATGGAAGAGACCAGGGGTGGGGTTTATCGGGGAGTTCTTCTGGCCATCATTTTTCTCCTCTGCCGCGCCAGATGCTTCCGGATCCAGAGCAGAGAATAAAGGACAAACCAATCATCGGCAGCCTTTTCAAAACCGATGTCGTAGCCGAATTTTTCACTCTCAAACCAGCGGTAGCGGTTGATCTCCCGGATAATGCGTTTATCCTGCATTAACTTCTGCGAGTCGACCTTTAACATGGTTCCTCCTTTTGAAAAATTCCGCTTTAACGAGCATTCAAGGACAGAGCATAATCCGCCGAAGACACAGGAGACACAAAATTCAAAATGAAATGCGCCGGATTGGGGATCGGCGTCAATTCAATGATATGAAAATCAAAACCGCGAAAGTCTTCTATCTTGAACTCGGGCGCGGCAATCGGAGGCAAAGCAGATTGAGATCCTGACCGAATCTCGACGTCAAACGGCATCTTGAGATCAATCCCGCCAAGTTTATCCTCTGAAACTTTGGGAGCGACGACGGCGCGTCTTTCCCGGCCATTCTCATGCTGGCCGTTGCCGTTTTTATCCCTGACGAGGGCGGCCTGCGCCTGTTGGTAAAGAAACACCGTCAAAACAATAATCGGCTCCAGCACACCAATTAAATACGACAAATAATGGAACCACTTATCCCACGTTCTGACATACGACCGCTGGAATTGGAGAAATTTCATGTCACCATTCATTTTTTTCTCCCCATAAAGATTGATCACCTTTTGATAGAAGCTGTATTCCCGGGCCGTTTCATTGTGGGCATGGATGGGATTGACCCAATAAATGATGACATAGAGGATCAGCGAAAGGTTAACGAGGGACACACCCAGGATCTGCGGAGACTGTAAAAAGGCGAAAACCGCCGGGCCCCAAAAGACGGAAAATCCCATCTTAACCAGTAGAAAATTGATGCCGGCCACGGCATAAGGAGCCATAAAAAGACCCATCGTTACCATAAGCCATCCCAGATAAAACAGCATCACCCACATCCGCTGATTGCGAATGTCATAGTCGCGGCCGACCAGGCTGTTTTTGGCTGGATAGCGATAAGCGGAATCGATATTTTCGAATTCCGCCAGCAGTTTTTTCCTGAACGGCTCCTGCTGGTAGACCGAGGGCGACTGGATCCCGATGATCTTGGCCTCCTGTTCGGAAATCCTCTGGGCTCGCGCGGCCAATCGATTGATGGATTTTTTCGTGTCCCCCTGAGACCAGGAATACAAAAACGAAACGCCGAAGATCGCCCGCAGCAGCTTTGCGAGGGGAACGCCGAAGATTTTACGGCGAAATTTGTCTCCGTCGGGGAAAAACCGGGATTTGAGCGTGTCCATCCCGGCAAAACTGGCCATGAGGAACCGGGTTTCCGTGGCGTAATGGGCCAATTCCAGAAAATAATCTTGATACTTTTTATACTCGCCGGATGGGTCTTCATTCGCCAGCGTCTCAAAGGTTGCCAGGGCGCGCGTGCGAACTTCATGATAATATCCGGCGTTTTTTCGAAAATCCGACAATTTCAAATGATCGGGATGACGGAATTCGTGAATCGCCTTGACCAGTTCATCAAGGTGTTCCACATCCAAGCATTGCTGTGTCGCCAAGCAATTGTTCCAACGGTTGCTCAAGACCTTGAAAGCGTCCTGACGGACCGCGACCTTAAAACTTTTATCAAGACCGAAGGCTTGCCCTTGATAGCGGATCACGACACTTTGTGTCTGCGGAGGAAGGCCGGACAACTGGACGCGGATCCCCGTTGGATGATTAAAAACTTTGATGTTCTCAGGCGGCAACGCCTCTCCATCTTCCGGGCCAAACGTTATTTCCCCATTGGTAATCGCCTGTTTAAGCCGCGCGACACTTTTTCCCTCGGTGCCGGCTGCCACAAAATGACTGTCAGTCAAAAATCTCAGCTCAACATCCGTGTCCTCCCAAATGGCTGTGACGTCGGAAAATCTTGCGGCGTTTAAAACAAATTTGGAACCTTTCCATCGGGAATCCAGAAAATATTTCCGGGTCAATAAATCCAGGAGTTCGTCCTTGGGGGATGAAGCGGTTTCCGGTTCTTTCTTATCGGACGGTTGAAACAGCGAATCCGCTTTCTTAACGAAGCGGTCATATTCCTTCCGGGTCCGATAAGGGCTGGAAAGGGGAATCAAATAATTAAAAATCACGAAGTCGAGCGCACCGATCACAATCGGGATCCAGATGCTCACGATCCACCCCATCTTCCAGACCACAAAAAGCGGCAGGGCCAGCAAAAGAAAACGGCTGATACCACGGATGACTTTTTCGTGACGACGCCAGAGGTCCAGTCCGACGAGGCTGTTGGCATAAGGTTTTTCCAGCCCTAAACTGTACTGCTCGAACTGACGCGTGAGGACCCTGGTATCAGGAGGTTGTGACGCGGCAATGGGCAGGCCGGCGCTGCTGAGAATTTCCCGCTCCAGGCTTTGCAGTTCCCGGCGAACGCTGTTTAACCACGGCAACGCCTCCATAACACCCCGCTTGACCTTGCTGTAAATAAATTCAACCAGCAAAAAGACGCGGGATATTTTATCCAGAGGAAGTCCCATGACCCGGATATTGGGGATATCGCGCTCGGAGAGAAAACTGCTCTTATAACTGTCTAGCGTGGCGCTATGGGCCATGAGGTATCGCACCAAATTGCTGTCCTGCGCCAGATGATAAAAATATTCCTTATAAACCCCCTTCAATCTCCCGTCATCTTTGATTTTCTCCAAAGTTTCCAAAGCTAATGTTCTGATTTTATAAGAGACGGCGGCCTGGGCCCGAAAATCTTTAAACTCGAATTTTACTTTCTCCCGGAAAGCGCTGATGTCGGCAATCAGTATATCCAGAGAAGCGGCGTTGAGCGATTCCTTCGATCGCATCGTTTCAATCCACTGGTCCGCCAATTCTTTAAAACTGTCGCGGGCCAAGGGGACATCCAGAGGATCAAGCCGCCCATGACGTGTCTGGTACCAAACCGTCGCTGCCTTGATATTTTCCACCTTCCCCGGCTCAGCAAGAACGAGGCTCAGATGAAGACGGGCATCATAAAGCTCCAGGCTGTCAAGAGAAAGGACCTGCTTGCCCAGCATCATCTGGATATCTCCGTTTTCAAAGGCCTTTTTGAAGGCATAGAACATCTTTCGCTGCCGCTCCTGTCGTGTCCCCTTTCCACCTAAGGATGTGCCGGACCGCAAAACGATTTCAACTTTATCTCCCGCGCGTTTGGCGGTCATATCAATAAAACGACTCTGATGAGCGATCAGCCGCTGCGATTTGAAGGTGAAACCGTTCCTGTCCCCTCCTTTTACATAGTCCGTGATGATCTTAAGAAATTCTCCTTTATCCGCCGGGGTCTTTCGATAATCACGGAAAATCCTGGTGGACTGCCAGCCTATGACCAGGATGGCTAAAATCTCAAAGATACTCTGCTTATAATTTCTCCACCAGGCCAGGCCGTTTTCGAACCATCCCTCTTCTTGTTCTTTGGGTTTTGCCGCCGGAGGAACCGCTTGAGGGGACACGGAAGACCCCGGGCCCTGGAATGACGGAGGTGGAACGACTTCGTCGGAAACTGGGGCGGCCGAAGGTCGCGGTGAAAGATCACGGCCCTGCGCGCTTTTTGGGCGCTCCTGGATGGCCTGCCGTGTCAGCGGCCCCATGTCGCCATCCTGAGTAAGCCCCAGCTTATGTTGCGCGGCAATGACCACCGTTTCCTGCGGCCAATGGTACCCCGAACTTTTAAAAATCTTTTCCCAATTTCTTTTGAAGTAATCCCCGTCGATTTTATAAGCCTTCCCTGTCGGGGGATTGACCTGCCCGTGAAGGGCCAGGACGTCATCAACCGTCACCTGTTTTTTTAAAAATTCCATATAAACCCCGTCGGCGCTGTTGACCTGTCCGCCGCGGTGCAAAACCCTAGTCACTTGGGGCGGGTTGAAATCGGGTCCCCCGGCCTCCACACCTTGCGCGACGCCGGGGACGGCCAGCAAACTCGCGGCGAGGAACAAGGACAACCCGGTCTTTCTTAAGGTCGACATCGGCCTGACCCTGGTCATCAGGGTCTCGGTCTTGACCCCCAAAGGATCCAGCCCCACACGTGCGACCACAAGACTTTTTCCGAGCCGGCGCAAGAATTCCGTTGAAGACACCACCATGCGAGAGATGGGACGGCTATTGAGCCAGCGCGACGGTTCATCGACGGAAAATCCGCCCGAAAAATATTTTCGGGGGAGCATGCTTTCAGTTGCGGGGTCGTAATCCTCGCGGATATAATTGTAAACACCCGTGCGAAAGGCCGTAAGATACTGTTCATAAATCTCCTCTTTGACCCTCTTGTCATCAATCTCAATCCCCCCAACCTTTTTCCTGTCGCTATAAACCTGGTTGACAATATGGTCCCGAACTTTTTTCTTAAACCATATGGCCAGGATCAGCGAATTGTAAATCTGCCGCAGCCGCGCGAAATGCTCGCCTCCATTGACTTCCCTGGAGATCGTCGGCAGAAGGAGTTCCCGCGTGAGGGATGTGGCAAAATCCCGTAACGGCTTGTCCCTCCCGTCCCCCGGCCCGGGCGCTGGATCGTCTCGTCCCTTGCCGTTATTCTGAAGGGACAGATAATCCTGCTCCAGCATCACCGCCAGACGGCTCTCGGCGATGAACGCGGTATGTTCAAATTCATAAACCACGGCGTTCTCGGGAATGATCCAGATTTTGTTAAAGGTCTCAACAGGAATCTCCGTCGTTCCCGGCATGTCTTGGGCTTTCTGGTGCATGCGGGTCCAGAACGCCTTTCCTATCGGGTCTTCTGGATAAGTCAAAGAGGCGGCCAGCTGCTTTAATAAATAATCCTGTTCGAGGAGGTCTTTCCCGGTCTGGGTCGCGGCAAGCTGGTCGGGCATGATCCTGTCGGCCTCATACGGTGAGAGATTGACCCACAGCTCGTCTTCCGGGATGGTCAAAACAGCGAGAAAATACTTGATCAAGCGGGCGGCTTCCTCCGGATTGACGGAACCCGTATCGGCGCCGTCAATGATGAAATCGATTTCGAAAGGGTTCTCCGGGTTGATCCGGATAGCCTTTAAGGAAGGCAACGATATCTGCGAAGAAGGCGACAGCAGTCTGCCGGATCGATGGGAAAGCGCCTCCTGGGCGTAAGCCTGCTGCAGCCTGGCGGTTTCAAAGACAACCAGTTCGTTCACAAAAGCCCACAAAACAAATTTTGTGATCGTTCGAAACCATTTTGATTTTCTAAAGAGAAGGGACATAGGGACCGTTAAACGCCTTTGGGGTGAAAAAAATCAATCACCAGAAAGGATAACGCCCCGATGTTAAGAGCGAATGGATGTTCTGTGAACTATTTGTAACAAATTACGGCTGCAGATGCTTGAATAAGACCGACGAGGGGTATAAATAGCGGGCGTTCCCGGTTTCTTTCAACCAGCCGTTCCGGACAACCTGGTTTACCTGGACCCGGGAGTCCCCCCAGGCATCGCCTTGAAACATGGGGAACTGCTGCCAGTCGCAGTTGATATAGGAAACCGCCTTCACATCAAAATCACGGATAAAATCGAAAAACCTGACGTACCACTGCCGCCAGGACACCTCGCCATGGCTGACGTCCACGTTTTTAGGCGGGGCCGCCTCCGCGATCATGAGCGGCTTGTGATGCTTCTTCGCCAGGTTGGCGATGATCGCCATGTCGCCGCGGTTATAAGCGTTAAAAAAACTGACCGCGAACCAGTCCACATACTCATCGCCGGGGTACCAGTCCATGAGCGGACGGACGGGATTCAAGACCGCGTACGAATGCCAGACATAGGCCACATTATCCACACCCTGTTCCCGCAGGCGGTCGACGATGTAGCGGTAGGATTCTTTATATTCGCCGGGCTGATAACCGTTTTGCGGCAGGTCGAATTCATAACCGATGCGCAGATACACCGGACGCCGGGTCTCTTTCAGCCACTGGCCTAAAAGAAAAATATTTTCATCGTGCTTGCCTTGCAGGACACCCGCTGAGGCGTCGACCATATAAAGGCCGACCTGGAGGGCTGATGCCGGATACTCTTTCAAAAGATGCGGCGCATCCTGAAACCCCGCGCCATACTCCACCGGATACTGCAGGCCGCTCAACGTCTGGATCGCCGTATAAAACATGACGCCGGCAGGGACGACGTTCAATTCCCCGGCATAGGCGTCAATCGAATCGCGGTCCTGGCCGATAAAAAGCAGGATTTTACCGTCGGGAGGGACAAATCTTGACTGGAACGGTTGCGCAGAGGCAGGCAGGACAGTTGTAAACAACAAAAGGACAGCTATAAAAATTTTAATCGCTTCACGGTTCACGACCAACGCTTCACGCGCCCCTTCCCTACACTTCCTTAATCCCAAATCCGATCTCCGCTTCGGCGACGAGCTGATCCTTCACGAACCCCCGCGTTTTCAAAAACCCGGCCTTGCTCATCATCTTGACGGTCGTGACCTCAATCCTCAACTGATCCCCCGGGACAACCGGCGTCATGAATCGGGCCTCCACACGGGCCAGATAATAAACCAGACTTTTCCCCTGCATATTTTTGCTGTAATAAAAATAAACGCAGGCGGCCTGCGCCATGGCCTCGACGATGAGGACACCGGGCATCACCTTTTCGTCCGGAAAATGCCCAACAAAAAACGGCTCGTTGACGGAGACATTCTTGAGGGCAATCAACTTTTCATTGGGTTGAAGGTCAATCACCCGGTCAATCAAGAGAAACGGAAACCGGTGCGGGATGACTTTTTGAATCTCCTGAATATCCAATTCCATAACAATCCTTTCCATTTACGCTTCACGAACCACGCTATTTCACCGCATCGTCAGGCCGCCGTCGACGGCGATGATCTGGCCCGTGATGTACGAGGCCCGAGGGCTCAACAGAAACTTGACACAAGAGGCGACATCGTCCGGCTCGCCCATCTTTCCCAAGGGGATGGTTTTCAAAATCGCTTCGCGTCGCTTTTCGTCCATATCGTCGGTCAGATCGGTATGAATGAGCCCCGGGGCCACGGCGTTGACGCGGACTCCGTACGGCGACACCTCTTTGGCCAGGGCCCTGGTGAAGGCGTTCATCGCCCCCTTCGAGGCTGAATAATTGACCTGACGCGGCAGGCCGGTCAGACCGCTGACGGATGAGATGTTGACGATATCTCCCCCGCGCTGTTTGAGGAACGCCACAATGCAGGCACGGGTCGCGTAAAATGTCCCGTCCAGGTTGGTTTTTAAAACATGCTGCCAATCGTCGTCGGACATGAGCATGAGGGCTTTATCAATGACGATGCCGGCGTTGTTGACGAGGATATCGATCCGTCCGAAATCGGCCTTGACGCCGTCGATCCACGTTTTAACAGCCTGACTGTCGGCAATGTCGACACGGGCGGACCGGCAACGGACGCCGAAGGCCTGCGCTTCTTTTTCCAAGCCGAGGGCCTCTTCAACGCTCTTCTGATAATTGAACGCGACGTCGCATCCCTCGCGGGCCAGCATCAGAACAATCGCCCGCCCGATCCCGCGCGAACCGCCCGTCACAATCGCTGTTTTTCCTTTGAGTGGCGTCATGCCTCATCGTCCGTATTCCGTTGTTTGCAGGCCGTATCCCGACTCGCATAGTCCCGGACGACAGGCTGCGGACAACGGGTTTATTCTTCATACTTCCTTAAAATCATGCAGGAACTCGCCCCGCTGGGCGCGAAGCCGACGACCAGGACGTTTTTTAAATTCGCCGGGCAGGATTTATTCGCGATGATATTAAGGTCACAGTCCGGGTCCGGCTCCTGGTAATTCATCGTCGGCGGGATAAACCCCTCGTGGATGGCGCCGAGGGCCGCGGCCGCCGAAAATCCGCCGGTCACGCTGTAGCATTCCCCCACCATCGACTTGACCGAACTGACCGGGACCTTTTTGCCGTACTCGCCGAAAATTTGTTTGATGACCATGGACTCGATCTTATCGGCCGCCACCGTGGAGTTCGCGTTGGCGCAGATATAATCGATGTCGGTCGCCATCAGACCCGCGTTGTTAAGCGCGTCCTCGATCGCAAGCTTCAAGCCCGTGCCGCGGGGGTTGTACTTGTGAAGACGAAAAGGGTCAAAGCTGTAACCGAAGGACGCAATCTCGCCTAAAATCCGGGCGTTGCGGGCCTTGGCATGCTCGACGTCCTCCATGCAAAAAAGGCACGCCCCCTCGCCGAAGGTGATCCCGTTGCGGCGCTTGTCAAACGGACAGTTGATGAATTCCGTGCCGTCTTTGGCGCCGGAGATAAATTTCAGCGTGTGAAAACAAAAAAAGGTGTGCCAGCACAATTCCTCCACCCCGCCGGCATAAATCACCTTGGCGCGGTCCCACTGCAAAAAATTATAGGCGTAACTCATCGCGTCCAGGGCTGCGGTAAAGCCCGTCGACAATGTCGTGCTGAAACCTTTGATTTTATGCCAGATGTTGACCTGGCTGGCCGGCGCGTTGATAACGGTGTTGGGGAAAAGGGCGGGGTTGACGTAGCGGGGACCCTCTTTCAATATGACATCATCAAAGTCGGCGATGCTTTTCAAACTGCCCAGGGTCGTTCCGACGGACACGCCCACATCATTCGTGTTTTCTTCCGTGATCTGGAATTGACTGTCGTCGATGGCAAGCCGGCCGGCGGAAACCATCAGCTTGATGCTGCGATCGAGGGTCCGCAGCCCTTTCTTGCCCATGTAAATCGTGGCATCAAAATCACTGATCTCGCCGGCAATCCGGACATTAAATTCCGAGGCGTCAAACAGGGTGATGGGACGATAACCGATCTTGCCGTCCTTCAGGGCCTGCCAATACTCCTCGCGGCTTTTGCCCATGCCATTGAGGATGCCCAGTCCGGTGATGACGATACGCTTCTTTGCCATAGCGGCCCTATTATAACCGAATCCCCGGGGATAGACAAATTTTCTCCGGACTAACGCAGCAAATATCTCGCGAGGATGTCGGTTTCGATATTGAGGACGTCTCCCTCTTTTTTATCGCCCAGCGTCGTGACTTTGAGCGTTAGCGGGATCAGGTAAACGGAAAACATGCCTTTTTTGACCTTGCCCACCGTCAGACTCACCCCCTCGAGGCAGACGGAACCTTTGGGGACAAGATAGCGCAGCAGACTTTTTGGCGGCTTCACTTCGTACTCTAAATAATTGGGGAGCGCCGTTATCCCGGCTAAAAGCCCGATGCCGTCGATGTGCCCCGTCACAAAATGCCCGCCGAAACGGCTGTCCGTTTTCATGGCCCGTTCCAGGTTAACGAAGTCCCCGGGATTGATGGCCTTGAATGTCGTGACCGCAAGCGTCTCGCGCATGAGGTCGAAACTCAGCAATTTTCCGCGCCGGGCCGAAACCGTAAGGCACACGCCGTTGACCGCAACGCTGTCGCCGGTTTTTGTGCCGAGAAGGACTTCCCGGGCCTCAACGGTCAGCGTTGACAGGTTCTCCCGATGAACAAACTTGCGGACCCGCCCTTTTTCTTCAATGATCCCTGTGAACATAAGATACTCCTGCCGATATGTCGTCCGTCGTCCGTCGTCCGTCGTCTTGAGGATAAACGACATGCCCCTCCAGCAGAATATCCTCGCCCAGCCGGCAGAGCATCGTATCAATGAGTCTCATGCTGTGATCAACGTGCAAGGTCTGACATCCCACGACGGAACTTAAGGCGGCCTGATCACCGATGATTTTGGGCGCGATGAAGATCAGCATTTTGTCGACGAGATGGTCTTTGAGAGCGCAGCCGATCACATGGGCCCCGCCTTCGATCAGAATATTGGCGATTTCCCGACGGGCCAGCTCGGCCATAAGCCAGCGCAGGTCGACATGCCCGTCCTTTTCCGGACACACCATGACGGAAACGCTTTTTTTTTGCAATGCCCGCACTTTATTCTCTTCGACGCGAGCGGTGACCGCAATCAGACAATCTTCCGGCGCGGTATCTGTAAAAATCTTTGCCGAAAACGGCGTCCGAAGCGAGGAGTCCAGCACGATTTTCTTGAGCCGCTTCGCTGGCCGGTCCGCGTTGAGGCCGGGATTGTCTTTTAAAATTGTGTTGACCCCCACCATGATCGCGTCAAAATCGTTGCGCAAACGGCGCGCGTGCTTGCGGCTCCGCTCAGAGGTGATCCACTGCGACTGACCCGTGGCGGTCGCGATCTTGCCGTCTAAAGTCTGCGCGGTCTTGGCCGTCACAAACGGCATTTTGGTCTTGATATATTTGGTGAAGGCCTCATTCATCGTCGCGAGTTCTTTTTGCAGGACCCCCGTTTTGACTTTGATGCCGGCCCCTTTAAGTTTGGCCAGGGATTTACCGTGGGTCAGAGGATTGGGATCTTTCATCCCGACGATGACTTCGCGAATGCCGCTTTTGATGATCGCCTCAACACACGGCGGCGTGCGGCCGTGATGAAAACACGGCTCAAGGGTCACATACAACGTCGCGCCATGGAGCTGTTCGGGGCTGAGTTTGCGCATGGCGACAATCTCCGCGTGCGGACCGCCGCAATGGCGATGATACCCCTCGGCGATAACCTTCCCTCCCTTGACCACAACCGCCCCCACCATCGGATTGGGAGACGTCCTCCCCCGACCCTTCAGAGCCAACTGGCAGGCCTTTTTCATGACGTCAAAATCGTTCATTTTTGGGTCTCGGCCCGCCCCCGCAATTGCTCAACGAGCTCATACGGGATCCGCCTTTTTCCGATCCATGTGTTATCCTTGACCTTGCCGTGGGCGTCGGACCCGCCCGTCATGGCCAGACGATATTTTTTCGCGATGCCTTCGTAATAGTTGATGACGGCGTTGGTGTAGTTTGGATAATAAACTTCAATCCCACCCAACCCGGCCTCGACAAAACCCGCGATCAATTCATCTTTATTCGTTGTCATCGGGTGGGCCAACACCGCCACTCCCCCGGCCTGCCGGATCAAGGCGATGGCTTCACAGGGAGACTGCTGGAATTTCGGCACATAGGCCGGACAATCCTCGCCAAGAAATTTCGCAAACGCCTCCCAGGGGTTGGCGGCCCACTTCTTTTTAATCAGCAGGCTCGCCAAATGGGGACGCCCCACAGCGTCGGACGGGGCGACCGACTGAACCTCTTCCAATGTGATATTGTCGATCCCCTGCTCTTTCAGTTTGCCGATCATGGCCTCAATGCGGGCCAGACGGGCGAGACGAAACTGTTGCAGCCTGCCCAACAGAATTTCATTGCCGCAGTCGATGAAATATCCCAGGATGTGGATGTCCTTGCCTTGAATTTCCGATGACAATTCGATGCCGGAGATGACTTCGAGCCCGAGGCTGGCAGCGGCCGCCCGGGTCGGAGAAACCCCGGAGACCGTGTCATGGTCGGTGATCGCGATGCAGCTGATTCCGGCGTGACAGGATTCTTCGACAACTTGCTCCGGAGAATCGCTTCCGTCGGAATAGAAGGTGTGGATGTGCAGGTCCGCGCTGCGGGTCACGGCTTGATTCCCTGAGGAATCACTTCGGTTTTATGGATTTTATCGAGGATACCGTTGACGAATTTGCTGGATTCCAGATCGCCGTATTTTTTTGCCAGTTCGACGGCTTCGTTGATCGTCACTTTGGGAGGGATGTCGACGGCGTAAAAAAATTCAAAAACGCCGATGCGCAAGATATTGCGATCAATGATGGCCATGCGTTTGAGCTGCCAGTTGGTGGCGTATTGAGAAATCTTGGCGTCGATGGTGGTGAGTTCATGGACGACACCAAACGCCAGACGGTTGGTAAACTCCTGGACCTGGGCCTCGATATTTTCTTCGTTCTCCCAGAATTTCTCCACCGTCACTTCAATCGGCCGGGCCGTGATATCCTTTTGATAAAGGATCTTTAAAGCATTTTCGCGAGCAAGCGACCTTTTACGCATTCGTTGTCATCCCCATCAAAGATCAAATTGAACTCAAAACACTAACCATGGCGATGGCGGATTGGGCGGCATCGCGTCCTTTATTATCGCCATTTTCCTTTGCCCGGTCATAGGCCTGATTGACCGTGTCCGTCGTGACGACGCCAAAAATCACGGGTTTTTGGGAAAGCAGCGAAGCCTGCATAATCCCCTGGGCCGCGCCTTGCGAAACCAGGTCAAAATGGATTGTCTCTCCCCGGATAACGGCTCCCAAACACACAACCGCGTCAATGGACTTCTTGCGGGCCAGCCTCAGGGCTGTCAAGGGAAGCTCAAAGGCGCCCGGCACCCAAACAACGGTCAAGCGGTTTTCGCTGACGCCGTGCTTTTGGAATTCATCCAGGCAGCCCTGCAGCAAACGCTTCGTGATGAAATCGTTAAACTGGGAAACCACGACGCCAAAATGCTTGTCCTGTCCCTTCCGCTTTCTTTCAACCGTCATGGCCATGTCAAAACCCTATACAAATGTAATACATCCCCGCCGTCCCGCGCAAGGGCCGCCGCGGAGAAAAGATGATTACAAAATATGCCCCAATTTTTCTTTTTTGGCTTTCAGGTAATTTTTGTTGTGAGCGTTATGGGGGACCTTCAGCGGAACGCGCTCCACAACCGTCAACCCGTAACCTTCCAGTCCGATAATTTTGCGCGGGTTGTTTGTCAGCAGCCGGATCTGCTTGACTCCCAAATCGACTAAAATCTGGGCGCCGATTCCGTAATCCCGAAGATCCGCGACAAAACCCAACGCCTCATTGGCCTCGACGGTATCCATGCCCTGATCCTGAAGGCTGTAGGCCTTCATCTTGTTCAACAGTCCGATCCCGCGCCCCTCCTGCCGCATATAGAGCAGGATCCCGGAGCCGCTGGTCTGGATGGCTTTTAAGGCGCCGTGAAGCTGGGCGTTGCAGTCGCACCGTTTGGATCCGAAGACATCACCCGTCAGGCATTCCGACTGCACCCGCACGAGTTCGGGGACCGTGCCGTCGACCTTGCCGAGCACCAGAGCCAGGTGAGTCATGCCGTCAACTTTAGACTGATACCCAATCATACGAAAATCGCCGTAATCCGTCGGGAGTTTTGTTTCGACCACGCGTTCTATAAGTTTTTCGAAACGACGTCGGTATTCGATAAGGCTGGCGATGGAACAAATCTTTAAATTGTGCTTTCTGCCAAATTCGACAAGTTCGGAGGTCCGCGCCATGGTCCCGTCATCGTTCATGATTTCGCAGATGACGCCGGCAGGATAAAGCTCGGCTAAGCGCATGAGATCGACCGAAGCCTCCGTATGCCCCGCCCTGACTAAAACCCCGCCCCGCCGGGCCCGCAGCGGAAACAAATGCCCGGGAGTCTCCAGATCAGCGGGGACGGACTTAGGATCAATCAAAACCTTAACGGTGTGCGCACGATCAAAAGCGGAAATCCCGGTTGTTCCTCCCTGAGCGGCATCAACGGAAATAGCCCATCCGGTGTTGCTCAATTGATGCGGCTGCTGATGGGACGGGTCTTTCATGGGATGAAGCCCCAGGACCTCAAGGCGGGTTTCTTCCATCGGAACGCAGATCAATCCGCGGGCATTCCTGGCCATGAAGTTGATGATCTCGGGGGTCACGAATTGCGCGGCCACCAGGATGTCCCCTTCATTCTCACGGCCTTCGTCATCCATGACGATCACCATTTTGCCGTCCCGAAGGTCTTGCAGAATTTCCGGAATCGTGTTGAACATAGCTTTCCTCTTGTTCATAGGTTATAAAATAAAAAATCCCGAGATTCACTCCCGGGACGGCCTAAGCAACGCATCTATAAAAGAGAAGGTGCACTTTCTCCTTTTCGATATACACGAATTTCCCGCATTCAATCCTTGAAGAATCAAAAACAGGAAATCGTCCGTTGCTTTCTCCCATCTAGGCTGTCACCTCCAAGAATAACTCTGAGGCGCCCACCGCAAGGGTGGAACTATTGGCTCAAGGATTTCACTTGATCTGCGCCGCGGTGTTGCTGCGGAGCTCGTAGGCTCACTTCCCGCCGAAAGCGGAAAGATTACTACCAGCCGGGACTTGCACCCAAACCCCGCGCCGAAAGGCGCAGGGATCCCGAAAGCGTTTGGTGTAATATATGTTAAATTAAAAAAGTTGTCAAGGTGATCCTTGGCAAAACACAGGGGATACTGAAACGGCGGGAGTTGCGGGAGAATATCAAAATTCTAAAAGGCCTTTCCTTTTTTAGGGGGGTTGGATTTTTTGGTTTTATCCGGCATATAATGCTTAACCCACCCCGCGGAAAAACGCGCGAGCCAATCCTCAGCAGCCTTGTCAAACCCAATGTCGTGGCCGGCCTTCTCACTCTCAATCCATAAATGTCGTTTGATTTCTTCAATCACCCGCTGGTCCTTCAATAATTCCTCGCTGCTGATCTTGGCCATACCGCCCTGCTCCTTCCCGGGAGAAAAAAGCCTGGATGAAATTGTCTTCATATGGACGAATCCCTATGCTTTGCAACTGATTATGTATTTTGTCATTATTCTAGCGAAAATTTCTTAGAAATCAATCAGGTTTTTGCAGAACGATTAAAATTTTTCAGTTGAAGAATCCTGCCGTTTCCCCTATTGTAATAATGCTTATGAACCACGTCGATCAACTTGAAAATCATTCGATTCACATCATCCGCGAGGCTTACAGCCGCTTTCGCAATATCGCACTCCTCTGGTCCATCGGCAAAGATTCCACAACGCTGCTCTGGCTTTGCCGCAAGGCTTTTTTTGGCCTGATCCCATTTCCGGTCATTCACATCGACACGGGGTTCAAATTCAAAGAGATATACAAATTCCGGGACGAATATGCAAAAAAATGGAATCTCCGTCTCATTGTCGAAAAGAATGAGACCGCCCTGCACGAAGGCATGAATCACGCCAAAGGGCGCCTCGAATGCTGCAACGCCCTCAAAACAGAAACCCTCAAAAAGGCCGTCGCCCGGCATCACCTCAAGGCCCTGCTGCTGGGCATCCGACGGGACGAACACGGCATCCGCGCTAAAGAACGGTTCTTTTCTCCGAGGAACAAGGATCTGCAATGGGACTATCAAGCTCAGCCTCCGGAATTATGGAATCTCTACCAGGCCCCGCCGGAGGATGACCAGCATTTCCGGATTCACCCGCTTTTGAGCTGGCGGGAAATCGACGTCTGGCATTACATCCGACGGGAAAGAATTCCGGCCGTGGACCTTTATTTTGCCAAAAACGGGCGGAGATACCGCAGCATCGGATGCGAGACATGCTGCGCGCCGGTGGCTTCGCGGGCCAAAAATCTCGTTGATGTCATCCAGGAGCTGGAAATCACAAAGACATCCGAACGAAGCGGCCGGGCCCAGGACAAAGAAGATTCTTACGCGATGGAAAAATTGCGAAGTTTGGGATATATGTGAAGGCGTTTTTCGTATCTCGTAGTTCGTAGTTCAAAAACATTGCGATCAAATTTACGGAATACGGAATACGAGATACATGCTCAACATCGTCATCACAGGCCATATCGACCACGGCAAATCGACCCTGATCGGGCGGTTATTGCTGGAGACCCGTTCGCTTCCCGACGGCAAACTCAAGGAGCTCAAAAAAATCTCCCAGGACTTCGGCCGGGAAGCCCAGATCGCCTACCTCGCCGATCAACTCAAGGAAGAGCGGGAACGCAATATCACCATCGAGACCACCCATATCTTTCTAAAAACCCGCCGGCGTCCTTACTGCCTCATCGACACGCCCGGACATGTGGAGTTCATCAAAAACATGCTCACCGGCGCGAGTCACGCCGACTGCGCTGTCCTCCTCGTCGATGCCCAGGAAGGGATCCGCGAGCAGACCCGGCGGCACGCCTACCTCCTGCGATTACTGGCGATCCGGCATGTCATCGTCCTGGTCAACAAAATGGACTTGATTGATTTTTCCGCTGAAAAATTCAAAGCCGCGGCGACCGAGATTTCCGGACTCTTTCAAAATCTCGGCGCCACGCCGCCTCTCATCATCCCCGTCGCGGCCAGGGATTCGGAAAACATCTCCTGCGCCTCACCCCGCATGCCGTGGCATCGGGGGCCATGTCTTTTAAAAGCCCTCGACGCCCTGCCGCCTCCCGGCACGGCCAGCCCCAAAACCCCGCTGCGTTTTCCGATCCAGGATGTTTATCGGACCGGAGGCGAAGATATTATCGTCGGACAGATCGTTTCCGGGACCCTGCGCCGTGGACAAAATGTCAAGCTGTTGCCCGAGGACATCACCGCGACAATCCGCGAGATCAAGTGTTTTGGCCGCAAAAAAACGGCCGCGGCGGCGACGGAAAGCATCGGCCTGACATTGTCGTCAGCGACTCGCGCGAGGCGG
>CAYHZK010000022.1:0-18004 GCA_964361085.1 uncultured Planctomycetales bacterium | reverse complement strand
GGCCGGCGTTCAGGACCCAGGCATCAAAGCGAACCCTGAACCCCGAACCCCTCAACACCACTTCAACAGCTTCGATATTTATTTTTTAATCATAACCTCGGTTTATATCTTATGGCGGATCGTCATTTTTTTAAAAAGAATACCATAACAATCGCCCATCTTCCGACGTGGATGCTGATCATCGGCTATCCGCTGTTCTGGGGCGAAGTCATGTTTTCTCGGTATAATTATGGCGTCACGACACCGTTGGCCTGGCTCTTGTGGGGGCTGTTGTTGCTTTATGTGACTCGGCAGGCTGCCAAGGAAAATCCGGATGGGGTCGGACATCTGAGGTCTTTCTTTGTCAAACAACCCTGGCCGGTCCGGGGGGTCATCCTCCTGGGGAGTTTTCTTTGTTGTTTTGTGTTGGCGGTTGCCTTCCGGGCGGCATTTTTGCCGCCGCATCTGACGCAGGAGCTGGACGTCCTTAATTATCACTATACCGTTCCCCGGCAGCATTTGATCCGTAATTCTTTAGCTCATATCCCCTGGTCCACGGGAGATTTGTTCCCTCTGTCGGTGCAGTTTGCGTTATCGCCGTTTTGGTTTGCGACGACTCTGCCCAACAAGCTCCCTCAATTTGTTTTTCTGGTTGGGCTTGTTCTCATCGCTGTCAATCTCCTGCGTCAGCTTAACAAAGAAGACCCGCTGCGGATTTTTTTGGTCGTCTTCGCGGTCCTTGGAGCGCATCATGTCGGAGTCCAAACGGGGACCGCTATGCTGGACCTCATTCTGTGTTATCTGATTCTGGCCGCGTTGGACAGCTTTCTTAAAGGGAACAGTGTCCTGGCCGCCGTGGAGTTTGCATTTTACTTTTGGTCAAAATCTTTTCATCCCATCCAGGTTGGAGTTATCGCCATCGCGATGTTTGTCATTTTGAAAATGGCGGCAACGATGAATTTCAGCGTAGGGTTAAGTTTTAAGACCGACGGGTATCCGTTGACGGCAAAGGTGAAGGCCTGCGGCGGGACATTTATCCTGGCATTGGCAGTTTTAAGCGTTCTGATCGGCGGACCTTTTGTTCTTAAATCTTTTTACTATAGCGGTACGCCGATTTATCCGTTGTATGCCGGTCTGATCCCCGTTGACAATGAAATCCGCAGAAATCCTCGCGACTGGGACATCTTTATGGCCGCGACCCGCAAACACCTGACGATGCGGGACGCCTATGGTTATGGCCGGTCCGCGGAGGCCTTTTTTAATCATCTATGGCTGATTGCCGTCCCGGAAGAAGGAGTGAATAACAAATACGACTATCCGGTGGGGCTGGTTTATCTCATTTGCCTCGGGCCTTTTCTTTTTTTTCTCATCCGTGATATTTTCCGGAAACGCATCTCCGTCCTGCCGTTATTTATTATTCTCTTCTGGTTGAGCTGGTGGCTGGGGTCCCATCAGACCCGATTCCTTTTTGTCCCTTTTGTTTTGATGTATATCCTCGTTTGCGCCGATATTAAAAAGACGTCCGCCGTTTTACAGGGGGCTCTTGTGATCGCTTTATTATTGAATGCCATTTCGGTTTATCGCGCGCATCAAAATGATCTCTGGAAAGAAGGTCAATCCGTCCTCCGCAAGGAAGACCGCAAGGTCGTCAAACTCAACCGCCAATACATTGCCTCGGGCCGTGAAGACATCGTGCCGGAGAATTCAGTGAAATTGCCTTTGCCCAATTTCCGGTTAAGTTCACGAAAGAACGGCTTCCGTTTGTGATCACATCCAGTGAAGATCGTGACCCGTCGCAGCCGGCAAGAGAAGAGGAGGCCCCGTGAAAATCAAAATCTTTTGGTTTATGGCGGCGGCATTGGCTGCTCTTTTTTTAGATGCTCAACTGATGCGGATAGCTAAAGTGGAATACGATCTCCCTCAGATCGGCGAACTTCGTGAGAAAATTCAGAGGCTCGAAGAGAAGATCGACAACCTGGATGCGATGACCCTGCGGATAGCGCCGTTGGAACAGCAGGTAGCGAGGGTGAGCTCAGTGGCCTTGCGTTTGGGCTATTTAGAACATCGCCTTGCGATGACGGAGGAGATGATGATGTCCCAGATTCTGGAAAAGACAGGTTTGAAAGTTTATAAAACCCGTCAATCCTCAGCCGCGGTTGCTGATGCGCGGATCGGTGGTCATCCTGAACACCAACAGGCGAATTGGGGAGGGTTAAAGGTCGTCGGTGTTGGGACGGGGGATCCGGATTGCGTTTTCCGCACCCTTATTCGGTTCAATGAAATTCAGCCCGATTTTTTGAATAACGCCAAAATTCTGGCCGCCACGCTGTATTTGAATCAAACTGGTCGTCTCAAAGAAGGAGAGGCGGCCCTTAACGAAACACTGCATGTTTTTGCGGTAAAGAAATATTGGGAAGAAGGGAATCAAGTTAACGGCGTGGCCTCGCCGGGGCAGGTGTCCTGGCTGGCGACGCGGACCGGGCAGGGTACATGGAGTATCTCCGGATGCGGGAGCGAAATTGAGGATTATGATCCTGTCGTCCTCGCAACCAGCGGCCCCGCCTTGTGGGGTGGGGCCGAAGGATGGGTTCCGCTGCGCTTTACGGTGGAAGGAATTCGCAGATTACAGTCCTGGTTTAACGGGGAGGATCATCACCGCGGCTTTCTCATCAAATCCGCGCGGGAACATACTCCCCGCACGCTGCTGGAGTTTTATTCTTCTGAATATAACGTTGAAAGCGACCGCCCATTTTTAGAAATATTTTATGTTGAATAACGTTTGCGGTGGAATAGAATAGGGGCGTTGAAAAAACTCAAAGAGTGAAGCGGGCCGCGTGAAACGACAAAAATTCTTGCGCTTCACGTGGCGCGTTTCACTCTTCACGAATAAAACGGTATTCCAATGCGACTCAGCATCTTGATCCCTGTTTATAACGAACGGCATTATCTCGTTCAGGTTGTCGACAAGGCGCTGGCTCAGCCGGTCCCGGGTATCAAAGAGCGCGAGATCGTGATTGTGGATGACGGGTCCCGCGACGGCACGACGGAGATAGTCCGGGAATTGGCCCGGAAATATCCGCAGCATGTTTTCCCGGTCTTCCACCCGGAAAACCGGGGGAAAGGCGCCGCGATCAAGAGCGCTGTCGAAAAGATGACCGGCGATATCTGCATCATTCAGGATGCCGACTTGGAATATGATCCCGGCGACTATCCTCTGGTCTTAGAGCCGATCATCAGCGGCCGGGCGGATTGTGTTTTAGGATCACGGTTCACCGGGGCGCAATCGAAAAGGGTCCTCTATTTTTGGCATTATGTCGGCAATAAAATCGGGACGCTTTTGAGCAATATGTGCACGAACTTAAATCTCACCGATATGGAGGCGGGGTATAAGGCCTTTCGCGCGGATATTTTAAGGGACATTCCTTTGCGTTGCCGCGGGTTTGGTTTTGAGCCGGAGATCACGGCCAAGATCGCCCGCCGCAAATGCCGGATCTATGAGGTTGGGATTGCTTATAACGGGCGCACGTATGAGGAAGGCAAAAAAATCACCTGGCGCGACGGTATCAAGGCGCTTTTTGTCATTCTCTGGTTTTGGCTTGTCAAGGACAGCGGGCAGAAGAAACGATAATTTACGAATACATGGGGCAGGTGTTTCGCATCACGCAGTTCGTATTTCGCTGCAAAATTGAAAGTCAATGATAGAAAATTCATGTGTTGAGATTTTAGGAGTCAAGATCAGTGCGCTTAACCTGGACATCGCGGCAGGGAAGATTTCCAGCTGGGTCAATGCCGGACATAAAACTTATGTCTGTGTGGCGCCTGTTGCGACGGTCATGGATTGTCAGGACGACCCGGAGTACCGGAGGATTATCAACGCGGCCGGGATGGTGACACCCGACGGGATGCCGCTGGTCTGGCTCGGCCGCCTAAAAGGGAACGCGATCATGGGGCGGACCTATGGCCCTGATTTGATGGCGGCCTTGTGCCGGGCGAGCGAAGAAACGGGATACCGGCATTATTTTTATGGCGGCTCCCCGGGAACGAATCGTCTGTTGCTTGAAAATCTCAAACAAAGATTCCCGCGGCTTAAGATTGCCGGCGGCCTTGCCCCGCGGTTTTTGCGAGTCAAGGAAATGGAGGACACCTCGGTGCTGGATGAGATCAATAATTCCGGCGCGGATATTCTATGGGTGGGCTTAGGCTCGCCCAAACAGGATTATTGGATGGCCATGCACCGGGAGAATATCAGAATTCCCGTCCTGATCGGCGCCGGCGCGGCTTTTGATTTTTTAGCCGGGACCAAACCCCAGGCCCCTCGCTGGATGCAGAGAAGCGGATTGGAATGGCTGTTTCGCCTGTTGTGCGAACCGCGGCGGTTGTGGCGCCGGTATCTGATTGGTAATTTGCGATTCGTTGTTCTTATGTTCAGAGATATGGTATTCCATACCCCCTGCAAGGACTCTTTATAAACATGCTGACGATTCCCCGCGCCCATCTTGTTAAAGCCATCTACATCGTCTTTGATATCGTTTGTATCAGCGTCTCCATTTATCTCTCGTGCTGGCTTCGCAGGGCCATCCTGCCTTTTGAAGTCACCATCTATGACCTCTTTTTCAATTACACCAGCGTGTTCCATTTTGTTTTTCTTTTCTGGACCTTGGCCATCCTCATTTTGAATAACATCAATGGATTGTATCAGACCCGACGGGAACTTTTGGAAAGCCTGGAGGTCTGGCAGGTCGTCAAGTCTGTGACCCTTTCGGTTGTCATCACCATCGTGGGGATTTACATTCTCAAGGTTGAAGGATTTCCCCGGAGCGTCTTTCTCCTTTCGGGATTCCTGATTATCATTTTTCTTTCCATATGGAGAGTCATCAAACGTATCTTTGTGGAATTCCTGATCTCTCAGGGATATAACAACTTTAATGTTCTTATCATCGGCGCGGGAAAGGTCGGGGCGGCCCTGGCCCAGGAGATTGAAAAATATAAAGGGCTTGGTTTGAAGATTATCGGGTTCCTCGACGATTTTAAGGGTAACGGGCAGGATCGCTCCGGCCATAAGATTATAGGAAAACTCACGGACTTCCCGACCATTGCCCGGAGGGAGTTTATCAACAAAATTTTTATCACCATCCATCATGACAGCCAGGTTTTTTTGCAACTGCTGGAGCAGGCCCGGGACCTGCATGTCGCGGTCCAGGTGATCCCCCAGGGGTTTGAGTTGTCGACAGGGGAGTTTTGTAAATATAATATCGGTTTTATTCCCGTCCTTGAATATTGC
Organism: uncultured Planctomycetales bacterium; assembly: GCA_964361085.1. Classification (GTDB taxonomy): domain Bacteria; phylum Omnitrophota; class Gorgyraeia; order Zapsychrales; family JANLHA01; genus CAYHZK01. The sequence goes on along the minus strand of CAYHZK010000022.1, from coordinate 12,744 downwards.
AATGATGATTTCGGAATGCGGCACCCCGGGAAAAGGATCTTTGACTTTTTGTCCGCGCTGGGATTGCTGATTCTTCTTTCTCCCGTGTTCCTTGTGATCGCGATCCTCATTAAACAGGACAGCCCCGGGCCGGCATTTTATTTGTCCCGTCGTTATGGGCGCCGCGGCAAGGAATTTTTCATGTTCAAATTCCGGACGATGGTTTCCAATGCCGACCGCATGCAGGAGCAACTCAAGCATAAGAATGAGGTGGACGGCCCGATTTTTAAAATCCGGGACGATCCGCGAGTGACGGAGATCGGCAAGATCTTGCGAAAATACAGTCTGGATGAACTTCCGCAGTTGATCAATGTGTTGCGGGGGGACATGAGTCTGGTCGGACCTCGCCCTTTCCCCATCGAGCAGATCGAAAAAGAGGATCTCCGTCAGCTCAAACGCCTGGAGGTCAAGCCCGGCATCACCGGCCTCTGGCAGATCCGGGGCCGCAGTGATATTTCCTTCAGCCGTCTGGTCCGCTGGGACATCTGGTATATCAACAATTGGTCGTTCTGGCTGGATTTGAATATTTTATTGCAAACCGTTCCCGTTGTCCTGAAAGGGAAAGGGGCTTATTGAAGATGTCCTGCCACCTTACCGTCAGACGGATAGATGCCGCGATCCGTTTTCTTTTATATACGTTGCTCTTCTGGCTTCCCTATAGCAAGGCGGTCATTGAGATCTGCGTCGTCGGCTCTGCCTTGCTCTGGGTGGCTAAACGGATTTTTATCTGGTTTTGTACCAAAAATATCAGGGAATCGTTTCGCCCGGTTTCCAGCCCTTTGGATCACCCTATTTCCATTTTTCTCGGGATTGGCATGATGTCGATTCTGGGGAGCGCAACCCCCGGGTTGTCCTACATGGGTTTTATCAATAAAACTTTGGAATGGTTTGTTATTTATTTTTTGGTCCTTGAAGTGATCCGCGAAAAAAAGCATGTGGTTATTCTCATGGTAATCTTTGCTGTGGCTGCGATGGCCGTCGGGGTCGACTGCCTCGTACAACTTTATGTGACGCATAAAGATATTTTCAACGGCCGGGCTTTGGTTGACGGCTACAGGGTCACGGCATCGTTTTCGCATCCGAACTGTTTGGGTGGATTTTTGGCCTTTGCGATACCTTTTATCTTTTCCTTATTCTTTATCCGTCTCCCAACGCCCTGGTTCTATGGCGGGGTATCCATCATCCTGGGAACTCTCCTCTGGTCGTTATTGCTCACCTATTCCCGGGGGGCATGGATGGCTGTTGCGCTGGGGATTTTGTGGTTTATGAAAATTTTTTTCCAGCGGCGGCGAAATTTCTTCCCTCATGCGAATATTATTCTTGCCCTTCTGGCCCTGGTTTTTTTGGTCTTGAATAATTATGGTTTTATGGCGAGAAAGAGTTTGGACCAGAGCGCTTCAGTCACGGCGGACTGGCGATTGGCGCTCTGGCATGAAAGCCTTGGGTTGATCAAAGAGAGGCCATTCCTGGGCCATGGACTCAACACCTTTATGCCCCTGATGAAGAATCATCTTGAAGAAACCCAAAGTCCTTTAGGCCGCGGCTTTAGCCCCAGTTACGCCCACAATTGTTTTCTCCAGATTGCTGTTGAAACAGGGGTGTTGGGTTTGTCCGCCTTTGTGTGGCTGACCTGCGGTTTGTTCCGCCGCGGCCTTGAGGGGGCGATGATAGAACTCCCCGGAGAGGAGTCCCGGCAGGTCCTCTTGAAGGGGCTGCTCGCCGGAGTCTTCGCTTTTATGGTGCACTCTTTTTTTGATACACATTTTTATTCCTTGCAGCTTTCCGCCTTGATGTGGTTCATGATTGGGACGATCATGGCGCTGGCTCGTATTGTGCAGACTCCTGAGCCGCTGCCGTCTGGTCGGGAAAGGACCTTCTTATTTCAATGCAAAGTCTAACAGAGACAATCGGCTCCATTCTCCCGAGAAATCTTTTTTATTGTGACGTCGGGGCGCGTTGGGGAATTGAGGAGCCCTGGAAGTCTTTCCGGAAGATTATTGACCTCATCAGCTTTGAGCCCGATCAGGAGGAATTCGAGGCATTAATTAAAAAGAAAGCCGCGAAGGATATGATTTATCCCTACGCTCTTTTCCGTGAACAAAAAAATATGTGCTTAAATCTAACAAAGAGCAGAGGAAGTTCTTCTCTCTACAAACCCAATGATGAATTTTTAAAAAATTATCCTGATTTTGAACGATTCAAGATCGAGGATACCGTTATGGTTAAGGCCATCCCTTTGGATGCGCTGTATCGCGATAAAATTTTTGATATCGATTTCATCAAAATTGATGTGCAGGGGGCCGAACTGGATATCCTGCAAGGAGGCGAAAGACTGCTCCATGAAAATATTTTGGGCATCCAAGTTGAAGTTGAATTCCAGCCCATGTATGAAAATCAACCGCTTTTCTCAGATGTGGATTCTTTTATGAGAGCTAGACTGGGGTTGAGGATACAAGACCTGAGAAAGACATACTGGAAATATCCTGAAGGGGTCCATGTCGGTGCGAACAAAGGACAGCTCATTTTTGGAGATGCTCTGTATTTCAGATCCCCCGATGAGACCGTATCCTGGTGTTGCAATTTCCCTAAAGACAAGGCATCCGAGAAACTGCATATGGCATGTCTGATGGGCGTTGTTTATGGTTACTTGGATTACAGCCTCTGCCTGTTAAATCAACCGTCGATCAGTGATTTTATAGAGAGGGATAAAATCGATCAATGGAGGACGTTGATCCTTCATTACGGGAAATCTTTGCATTATAACGGTATGGGGGCATGTCGTCTTTCGGCTCTTTTCAATCTTCTCTACCGCATGTGTCAAACGACGCATGGGGGATGGGCTTCTGTGGGGCATCATTTGGGCACCAGAAAGAAGGGGGGAATATTTGGATAAGCTGTTGAGTAATCCAACGAAATGTGATATAAAAATGACCGCTTTATTAACCCGCGAGCAGGAAAATTATGCCCAAAAAGAAAAAAGCCCTCATCTCCGGCATCACGGGACAGGATGGTTCTTATCTGGCCGAGTTTCTCCTGGCCAAAGGCTATGAAGTTTATGGCTTGATCCGCCGCGCCAGTTCGTTTAACACCGACCGCATCGATCATCTTTATCAGGATCCGCATGAAAAGAATGTCCGTTTGAATCTCCTTTACGGCGACCTCAATGACGCCAGCTCGCTCAACCGCATTGTCAAGATGATTCAGCCCGAGGAGATCTATAACCTGGGGGCGCAGAGTCACGTGAAGGTCAGTTTTGAAGTCCCCGAATATACAGGCGAGGTGACGGCCATGGGCACGACCCGTCTTCTCGAGGCCATCCGCGACTCGGGGATCACGACAAAATTTTATCAGGCGTCCAGTTCCGAGATGTTCGGGATGGCCCGGGAAGTCCCGCAGAGTGAAAAAACCCCCTTTTATCCTCGCAGCCCTTATGCGGCGGCCAAGGTCTACGCCTACTGGATGACCGTCAATTACCGTGAGGCTTACAAGATGTTTTGTTGCAACGGCATTTTGTTCAACCACGAATCGCCCCGCCGGGGAGAGACGTTCGTGACCCGGAAAGTCACGATGGCCTTAGCGCGCATCAGGCACGGTGCGCAGGACGCGCTCTATTTAGGGAACCTCGAGGCCAAGCGGGACTGGGGTTTCGCGGGAGATTATATCGAGGCGATGTGGCTCATGTTGCAGCAGAAAACCGCGGATGATTATGTGATCGCGACGGGGGAGACGCATTCGGTCAGAGAATTTGTCGAGGAGGCCTTTGATTACGCCGGACTCGATTGGAAGAAATACGTCAAGATCGACAAGCGGTATTTCCGCCCCACGGAGGTCGATATACTTTTGGGCGACAGCTCAAAGGCCAGGGAAAAACTGGGATGGGAACCCAAGGTGAATTTCAAGCAACTGGTTCGGATGATGGTCGACGCCGACATGGCGCTGGTTAACCGCCAGCTCCACGGGACCAAAGGGAAGAACAGGCATGAAAAAGCGTGACGGCTTAGCGGGCGGATTTGACTGGCGTCAAAAAAGGGTTGTGGTCACAGGAGGTGCCGGTTTTCTGGGCCAGGCGGTGGTTAAGGAGGTGTCTGCCCGGGGTTGTTCGTCGATCTTTATCCCCCGCAGCAAGGACTATGATTTGAGGAAATCCGCCGCCATCCGCCGGATGCTCAAAACCGCTCAGCCGGACATCATCATTCACCTCGCCGCTGTGGTCGGAGGGATCGGGGCCAACCGCGAGAATCCGGGAAAATTTTTTTATGACAATCTGATCATGGGTGTTGAGTTGATCGAACAGGCCCGGCGGTTCGGTGTTGAAAAATTGGTCGCCATCGGCACGATCTGCGCGTATCCGAAGTTCACCCCCGTCCCTTTCAAAGAAGAGGATCTCTGGATCGGGTACCCCGAGGAGACCAACGCCCCGTATGGCCTGGCCAAAAAGATGCTCCTGGTGCAGTCGCAGTCCTACCGGCAGCAGTATGGGTTCAACTCGATTTATCTCTTGCCCGTCAATCTCTACGGCCCGGGTGATAATTTCTCTCCTCGGTCGTCCCACGTTATCCCGGCCCTGATCAAAAAATGCGTGGATGCCGTCAAAAACGGCGAGAAGTCGATCACCGTCTGGGGAACCGGCAAACCGACCCGGGAATTTTTGTATGTCGACGACGCGGCGCGGGGCATTGTCCTGGCGACGGAGAGATACAACAAGTCCGAGCCGGTCAATCTCGGCGCAGGCTTCGAGATTTCGATCAAAAATCTGGTCGCGCTTATCGCTGAAATGACCGGGTTTAAAGGAAAAATCATTTGGGATACCTCGCAGCCTGATGGCCAGCCCCGGCGATGTTTGGATACCCAACGTGCCTGTCAAGAATTTGGATTTCAATCCAGCACTCAATTCCCCGAAGGTTTGCGCAAGACCATTCAGTGGTATCGTCAACACTCTAAAGACTGTTAGATCCTATGCCCGACAGCAAATTGACCTCCTGGTGCGACCGCACTACTGTTTTCTCTTTTTACGCCCTGATTTATTTTTTGCCCATTTCAACCGCCCTCGTTGAGATATGCTCCACGGTGATCCTCACGGCGTTTTTCTGGAAACGCTCTGTCAACTTTGCCGCCGCCCTCAAACGCCATGCGGTGACATCAGGGCCCCTGTCCTGGCGCAGGGGATGGCATCTCTTTACGGAATCATTTCAGCCTCCGGCCCATCCGCTGCGGGGTCCCATAGGGATTTTTATTTTGATCAATTTTCTTTCCGTGGTCGTGAGTCTGTATCCGTCGTTGAGCATCAAGGGATTTATCGGAAAACTCATGCAATCGACGTTTTTGTATTTTTCGTTTGTTGAGACCATGAACACCCGGCGGAAGTTCTGCATTTTTATCGGCGTATTTTTTGTTTCCACCACCCTCATTGTTTGTAATGGTCTGGCGCAATTTTTTCAGGGGACCGAATTCATCTTTGGTAAAACGCTGCCCGGGGACGGGCGGGTGGCTTCGAGCTTTAAGCATCCTAATGATCTGGGCGCTTATTTGGTGATGGTGCTGCCCATGATCTTCAGCTTTGTGATGGCCCGGTGGCCGTTTTGGCCGCAGGGGAGCGGCCGGAAAAAGACAGTTCTCGGCTGGAAAATCGCCGCGAGAATTTTTATTGTTGTTTTGCTGGCGATGAGCCTGAGTGTGCTGGGTTTGACCTATTCCCGCGGGGCCTGGCTCTCTTTTGCGATTGGTATCGTCTTTCTTATGGGAATGAACCGCAGGCATGCCGTCGTCCCTCTTGCGGCGGGCATTTTGTTTTTTTTCATTTTTCCCCCCCATCTGGCGCCCAGGCGCAACGTCTCGTTTGTCTCCGACGATCTTTTGCGGGAAAAACTCGATCGTGTCGAGCAGGGCGATCAATACGCCAAGGAAAACAGAACGCCTCCTTTCGCCAGGCGCATGGAGATATGGAGCTCGTCGTTACGCCGCTTTACGGCCATGGGGCGGGATAATTACTGGCGGGAAGCTGTGCATATCATCCGGTCTTCTCCGTTGCTGGGGACGGGGCTCAACACGTATTCCCGGGTTGGGCCGGAATATAAGATCAACTGGGGCGGCTATCCCCATAACTGTTTTTTGCAGATGGCCGCGGAGACGGGGCTGCTGGGCTTGGGATCTTTTCTGTGGGTTTTTCTCATCCTGTTTTATGGCGCCCTTAAAAGTCTGAAAACGATCGAACCGGATTTTGCCAGGGTTGTCATTCAGGGAGGGCTGGCGGGGTTATTGGGGTTTATTGTCCACAGTTTTGTGGACACGCATTTTTATTCGGTCCAATTGGGAAATCTGATGTGGCTGATGATGGCGCTGGTTACAGCTGTCCAGCAGCCTATGGGAGCGATGAAAAGGGTCGGGAAAGAGGATCCCGGAGCGTAAACGGCGCGTTCATTGACAAAACAGGGTTCTTACGTATAATAAAAAAGTTATTTTTTTAGAATATTTTAAGGAAAGACGAGAGGCCTTTTATGAACAAACTCACCATCAAAGATACCGATGTCGAAGGCAAGCGCGTTATTATCCGCGTTGATTTTAACGTTCCCCTCGATGAAAAGTTGAATATCACCGACGACCGCCGTATCCGCGAGGCGTTGCCCACCATCCAATATGTTTTAAAGCAGGGAGCGGCCAAGGTCATTCTCATGAGCCATCTGGGCCGACCCGAAGGCCAGGTCGTCGAAGACCAGCGGATGGCGCCCGTCGGTAAACACCTGCAAAAACTCTTGGCCCAGCCCGTCCTCTGCACCCGCGACTGTGTGGGAGAAGAGGTCAGGACGGCGATCGAGACAAGCAAAGAAAAAATTGTCCTTTTAGAGAACCTCCGTTTTCATAAAGCCGAAACCAAGAACGATCCTGAATTTGCCAAAAAACTGGCGTCCCTGGCGGATATTTACGTCAACGACGCCTTTGGAACCTCGCACCGCGCCCACGCCTCGACCGCCGGCATCACCGCTTATCTTCCCTCGGCTGCCGGCTTCTTATTAGAGAAGGAGATCGCCTATTTGAGCCAGGCCGTCCACAATCCCGCCAAACCGTTTGTCATCATTCTGGGCGGGGCCAAGGTTTCCGATAAAATCGCGCTCATCGAAAACATGCTGCCGAAGGTCAACGCGATCGTGATCGGCGGCGGGATGGCCTATACATTTTTGAAGGCCCAGGGCCTCCCCATCGGCAAATCGCTCCTTGAAGCGGACAAGATTGAAACCGCGAAGTCCATTTTGGAAAAGGCCAAACAGTTGAAGGTCGAGGTCGCGGTGTCTTCGGATTTTGTGGTGGTCCGGGATTTTAAGAATCCGCAGGAACGCAAAACCGTCGCGACAATCCCGGACGGCTGGGAAGGGATTGATATCGGCCCCGAGACCCGGAAAAATTTCAAGAAAGTCCTCAGTGGGGCCAGGACCATTGTCTGGAACGGACCCCTGGGGGTTTTTGAGGTGGACGAATATGCGGAAGGGACCCGCGAGATCGCCGAATATGTGGCCGGGCTCAAAGGGGTGACGTCGATTGTCGGCGGAGGGGACACGGCCGCCGCTGTGGCCAAATTCGACTGCGAAGAGGGGATGACCCACATTTCCACCGGAGGCGGGGCGTCCCTGGAACTGCTGGAAGGCAAAGTCCTTCCCGGTATCGCGGCATTAACGGATAAAAAATAAGAGGCTTTCCATGCGAAAAAAGATTATCGCCGGCAACTGGAAAATGTTTAAAACCTCGTTTGAGGCCATTGAGCTCGTCACGGAACTCAAACGCAATCTGAGCGAGGTGACAGAAGTCGATATCGTCGTCTGCCCTCCCTTTACAGCCCTGTCCGAAGTGCATGACGTGCTGACCGAATCCAATATCGGCCTGGGCGCCCAGAATCTGTATTGGGAGGATTCCGGGGCCTTCACCGGCGAGGTTTCCGCTGCGATGATCAAGTCCACCGGCGCGGAGTATGTCATCATCGGTCATTCGGAACGGCGGCAGTATTTTCATGAGACGGACGAATCCGTGAACAAAAAAATCAGGGCGGCGCTCAAGCATCAGCTCATCCCCATTGTCTGTGTGGGCGAAATTTTAAGTGAACGCGAGGCCGGCAAGACCTTCGCGGTGATCAAAACCCAATGCGAGGGATCCCTGGCGGGGTTGAGCGCCAAGGAGATGGAAGGCATCATCATGGCCTATGAACCTGTCTGGGCGATCGGCACGGGCAAGACCGCAACCCCGGCGCAGGCCCAGGAGGTTCATAAATTCATCCGTGAATTGTTGACCCGGAAATTTGACAGCGACGTGGCCGGCAAGGTCAGGATCCAGTACGGCGGCAGCGTCAAACCGGAAAACACCGCCGAGCTCATGGGCCAGTCGGACATCGACGGAGCCCTGGTGGGAGGGGCGAGTCTAAAAAGCGACTCATTCACGCAGATCGTTAAAAATTGTCCATGCTGCGCAACGTGAAGGCGGAGCGGAAGGAGCGATTATGATGGGTTTTGTGATTTTTTTGCACATGGTGGTGTGCCTTTTTGCCATCACCGTGATCCTCATGCAGTCGGGGCGCGGGGGCGGCTTGACGGAAGGGTTTGTGGCTGCGGAATCGATGTTTGGCGCCAAGACCAATGAGTTTATGGTCCGGATGACGGCGATCTTCGGCGGGCTTTTTCTCGTGACGAGCCTGACGCTGGGGTATTTCTCGGCGCACCAGGAGCGTTCGTTGATCCCGGATAACGTTGGGACGCGCCCGCCGGTCAAGGCATCTGTTGTGCCGGAACCAGCGCCGGCTCCCGCCGACACAGCCTCAGCGCCGGCGGAACCCGCTCCGGCCGTTCAGGCCGATAGCCCGGCGGCAGCAATCCCGGATGCCGGCAAGCCGTAAAAAGTTCTGAATGACGGACAACCGAAAGGCGCATGGTTCCGCGTGTGTCCAAAATTTTTTCTCCAAAGACGTTGATCCCGCTCATCCTTTTCTTCCTTTTGTGCCGTCCGTTGTTATCCCATGGGGAACCCGCCGGGAACCGTTACGGCGGGACCCTTGTCCGTTCCACAACGTCCGATCCAAAATCCTTCAACGATATCGTCGCCCAAGAGACTTCGACGACGCTGATCACCAGCCGTATCTTTGACGGTTTGACGACAATCAACGGCGTCACTTTGAAAGTGGAACCGGCGCTGGCGGAACGCTGGGAGGTGAGCGCCGACGGGCTGACCTGGACATTTTATCTGCGCCGCGGCGTGCTTTGGAGCGACGGTATCCCGCTTACCGCAGACGATGTGGTTTTTACCTTCAATGATTTGATTTACAATGACGCGGTCGCCAGTCCGGCGCGGGACATCTTTACCATTGAAGAAAAGATTTTTAACGTTGAGAAGGTCGATGACCATACGGTCAGATTCACCCTGCCGGTCCGCTTCGCCCCTTTCTTGAACGGGATGAGTCAGGGGATCCTTCCCAAACACAAATTGCAAAAGGCGGTTCAGGACGGGAAATTCAATTTCACCTGGGGGATCGACACCAAGCCTTCCGAGATCGTCGGCACCGGCCCTTTCCAATTGGCCCAATACCGCCCCGGCGAGCGGATTGTCCTTGAAAAAAACCCGCGTTACTGGAAAAAGTCGCCGGAGGGGAACGCCCTGCCTTATTTGGACAAGGTCATCTTCATCATCACCCAGAGTCAGGACGTCGCCCTGTTGAAGTTTATCGACGGCGAACTGGATTATGTGGGGGTGCGGGGGGCGGATTATTCGGTCTTGAAACCGTGGGAACGCAAAAAAGATTTTACGATTTATGACTCGGGGCCGGATTTTGGAAGCAGTTTTATTGTCTTTAATCAGAATCAGGACAGCAACCCGAAGACCGGCAAGCCGTTTTTGGATCCGGTCAAAGGGGCGTGGTTCCGCGACATCAATTTCCGTCGGGCCGTGGCCCACGCGATCGACAAAAGGAAGATGATCGACATCGTGATGAACGGCCTGGCCTATCCGCAGGATTCCGAGATGAGCCCCAGCGCCGGATTTTTTTACAATCCTGACGTGCTGAAATACGACTATGACCTGGCCCGGGCCAGGAAAATTCTGGAAGAAGCGGGTTACGCGGACCGCGATCATAACGGCGTGATCGAAGACAGCGAGGGGCATCCGGTCGAATTCAATCTTTACACCAATTCGGGAAATAACGAGCGGCTGCAGATTGCCGCCATTATCCGACAGGATTTGCAGAATATCGGGATGAAGGTGAACTTCCTGCCCCTGGAATTCAATAGTCTCGTGACCAAATTGAATTCCAGTTTTGATTGGGACGCGATCATTTTGGGCCTGACCGGCGGGGTGGAACCGCATTTCGGGAAAAACGTTTGGCACTCGACGGGAACATTGCATCTGTGGCACCCGCAACAAAAATCCCCGGCCACGGACTGGGAAAAACGGATGGACGAAATCTTTGATACCGGCGTCCAGGAGCTCGACGACAATAAGCGGAAGGCCCTGTACGATGAGTTTCAGGTGATCGTTTCGCGGCAGTTGCCGGTGGTTTATACGATTTTGCAGGGCGATCTGGTGGCCGTCCGCAACAAGTTCGGGAACCTCAAGCCGACGAGTTTCGGCGGCGCCTTTCATAATCTGGAAGAGATCTATATCAAGGAAGGATACCGTTGATGCTGAGGTATATCGTCAGGCGTCTGCTCGTGGCCGTGCCGCTCCTCCTGGCGATGTCGCTCCTGACGTTTGTCATGATGCAGAAGACGACGGGCACGTTTTACGACACCCTGAAGCTCAACCCCCAGATCTCGCCGGAGACGATCGAGCGGTATGTCAAATTGTATCAACTCGACCGGCCGCTTTTGGTCCAGTTCGGGTCCTGGCTTAAAAATCTTTTGCACTTTGAATTCGGGTATTCGTTTTTTTATAACATCCCGGTCGTGAATGTCATCGGCGGGCGGTTGTGGAACACCTTTATCCTTTCTCTGTCGAGCTTCATCCTGACGTGGGCGGCGGCGATCCCGTTGGGGATATGGGCGGCGCTGCACCACAATCGTTTTGTCGACCGGTCCATCCAGTTTTTGTCCTATCTGGCGCTCTCAACCCCGAGTTTCTTTTTGGGGATGCTTCTCTTATATTTCGCGAGCCAGAGCGGGCTGTTGCCGTTAGGCGGGATGCGCAGCGCCCATCACGACGACTTAAGTTTGGCGGGAAAATGCCTCGATCTGTTGAAGCACCTTGTGATCCCGACGGTCGCGTTGTCCATTTCCTCCATCGGCAGCCTGCAAAAGATTATGCGGGGCAATATGCTGGAGGTCCTGCGTCAGCAGTATATTTTAACCGCGCGCGCCAAGGGCCTGCCCGAGACGCGGGTGATTTATTCTCACGCCCTGCGCAACGCCGTCAATCCGCTGATTACGATTTTGGGGTATGAATTTTCGGGACTCTTAAGCGGGGCAGCGCTTCTGGAGATCATCTGCAACTGGCCGGGCCTGGGGGCGCTCATGCTGACGGCCGTGCGGTCGAAGGATATTTATCTGGTGATGGCGAGTTTTATCATGGGCGGGGTGATGTTTATCGTCGGGAATCTGCTGGCTGACATCCTCCTGGCCCGTTTGGATCCGAGGATCCGGTATGAATAAAAACGTATCTCGTATCTCGCAGAACAACACGAAAAAGATCACATGAGTTCTCTTCATCGGAGTCAGTTTCAGATCGCGCTGGCGAATTTTCGCGGCAACCGTTTTGCGACGGCCGCGGTGTGGGTTTTGGGTCTGCTTTACGCTACCGCTGTCTTTGCCGATTTTATCAGCCCGTATTCCTATCAAAACGAAGCCCGCGATTTTTCTTACGCGGAGCCGACCTTGATCCGGATCGTCGATCGTGAGGGCCGCTGGCAGAGGCCGTTCATTTACGGGATGGCAATGACTTTTAACGAGTATCGTCAGCGGATTTATAAAATCAATCCCGAGGAGAAATATCCTTTGCGGTTTTTTGTCCGGGGCGACGCGTATAAACTTTTAGGGTTCATCCCGGCGTCGCGGCATCTCTTTGGCGTGGACGCGCCCGGGCGGATTTATGTGTGGGGCGGGGACTCGCGGGGGAGGGACTTGTTCTCGCGGCTGCTTTACGGCGGGCGCATCTCGCTGTCCATCGGGCTCATCGGCGTTTTGATCTCGTTTTCCATCGGACTTCTTGTTGGAGGGATCGCCGGCTATTACGGCGGCATCGTCGACGATATTCTGATGCGGGTCTGCGAAATGTTCATGATGATCCCGGGGTTTTATCTTTTGCTGGCCTTGCGGGCCGTTGTCCCGCCGGAATTCAACTCCGTCCAGGTTTATTTCGCCATCATTGTGATCCTTTCGTTTATCGGCTGGGCCAGCCTGGCCAGGATCATCCGCGGGATGTGTTTGTCTTTGAAAGAACGGGAGTTTGTCCTCGCGGCGAAGGCGATGGGCATGTCGGACGGGGCGATCATCAGCAAACACATCTTGCCGCACACGCTGTCCTATTCAATCATCGCGATCACGCTGTCGATCCCGGGATATATCCTGGCTGAATCCTCCCTGAGCCTGATCGGTCTGGGGATCCAGGACCCGTACGCCAGCTGGGGAAATCTTTTAGCCGAGGCCATGAGCATTGTCCAGATCAAATTCGCGCCCTGGATCACGCTGCCGGGGCTTTTTATCTTTGTGACCGTGATGTGTTTTAACGTCGTCGGCGACGCGTTGC
>CAYHZK010000021.1:0-18053 GCA_964361085.1 uncultured Planctomycetales bacterium | reverse complement strand
TTGCCCGCGTTGCTTCCGCCGTAGACAGCCGCGTCGCTATTGATGATTTCCTTCCAATAGCCGGCCTCCGGAACACCCACCCGATAGCCCTCCCGCGCCACCGGCGTGAAGTTGAACAAGACGAGGGCCTGATCTTCCAGCATGCGGCCCTTGCGCAAAAACCCTAAGACCACATTCTCCCGATCATTATCCACAACCCATTCAAACCCTTCCGCTGAGACATCCAGTTCATGCAATTCCGGCTGTGCGCGGTACAACGCGTTAAGATGAGTCACCCACCTCATCAACTTGCGATGCAGCTTGAAACGAAGCAGCCGCCACTCCAAAGCCTGATCCTGATTCCACTCCTTGTCCTGACCGAATTCCATACCCATAAAATGCAGGATCTTCCCGGGCATGAAATACTGCAGGCCAAAGAGGATCCTCAAGTTGGCAAACACCTGCCATTCATCGCCGGGCATCTTCTCCTTCAGCGACTTCTTCAAATGCACCACCTCGTCATGGGCCAACGCCAGAATAAAATTCTCCCGGAAGGCGTACCAGAGATAAAATTTCAACATGTCATAATAATATTTGCGGTTGATGGGGTCTTCCCGCATAAAATGAAGGGTGTCATGCATCCAGCCCATGGCCCATTTATAATCGAAGCCGAGGGCCTTGTGGTCCACAGAGGTGGGCCGGGAGACATTCGGCCAACTGGTCGACTCCTCGGCGCCCGTGACGATCCCGGGAAGCTCGCGGTGCGTCACAATGTTCATATCGCGGATGAACCTGACCGCCTCCGTGTTTTCATTGGTCCCGTACTTTTGCCAGATCCAGTTCTTTTCTTCCTCGCTGCGGGCATAATCCCGGTAAAGCATGGAGGCCACGGCGTCCACGCGCAGGCCGTCGATATGATATTTCTTAAGCCAGAACAGGGCATTGCTGATCAAGAAACTCCTGACCTCATGCCGGTCAAAATTAAAGGTGTTCGTTCCCCACTCGCGGTGTTCGCGTTCAAAAGGATGTTCATAGGTATAAAGGTGCGTTCCGTCAAAATAATCCAGCCCGGCGGGATCTTTCGGGAAATGGGCGGGGACCCAGTCTAAGAAAACGCCGATGCCGTTCTGGTGCAGAACATCAACCAGATACATAAAGTCCTGCGGCGTGCCGTAGCGCGACGTGGGCGCGAAATAACTGCTGACTAAATAACCCCACGACGGATAATAAAAATGTTCCGAAACCGGCATGAATTCCACATGCGTATACTTCTTCCTCTTGAGATACTTGACCAGCTTCGGCGCGATCTCCCGGTATGACAGCAACCGGTTCTCCGGGCCCCTTCTCCAGGACCCCATATGCATCTCATAAACTGAAATCGGGGCGTCCAGGGCCTGCCGTTTTGCCCGTTCGTTTTCAATCCACGAGCTGTCGTGCCATGAATATTCTTCGATATCCCAAACAATCGAGGCATTCTTATTGTGATCCAACGCCGTCGGGTGATCGTTAAAGAACGCCACAGGATCGGACTTTTCACGGATCACGCCGTCTAAGCCTTTGACTGAAAACTTGTAATGCTGCCCCTTAACAACGCCGGGGACAAACCTGACCCACATCCCGGTCTGGGCAAACTCCTCGATGCGATGCATGAATCCTTCTTCCCGCCGCCAGCCGTTGAAATCACCGATCACGGAAACACCTTCCACAACCGGCGCGTTAGGCGCCCAAACGGCAAAATAAACGCCGGACGGTTCTCCCGCCGCATTTTTGACAACATGAGCGCCCCATTTCTCATAAATCCGGTAATGCTCACCCTTGCCGATAAAATACGCGTCCATATCGCCAAACTGCAATGTCCTGATCTGATCAAAAACCGTACGGTATTCTGTATCCAGGATGATGCCCTGCTCTTCGAGGATTTCCAGCAACTTGGCCAGGGCTTTGGGCCTCGGCGCGTAGTACTCATAATTTCTTGCGGCGGCATTCTGCCCGACTTTTTCCCCGACCTCGGCCATCAGATGGCGCCAGAGGAATTCAACAACCGCCAGGGCGCTCCGGTCATCTTTGCTGATGGCCTCAAGGATCCAGGCGTGCAGGTAAAGAATCTTTTGGCGGGAATCCCATCGACCGAGCGCGATCCCTGAGCTGTCGGCTGTCAGTTGATCCGCGTCGGTCGTCACCACGATCTTCAAGCGCGCACGGCCCGGCGGCGCGTTCGGCAGATATCCTTTGAGGGCCAGGATCAGGTCTTTCACGACCGTCAATTCAATCCTCTTCGACCGCCAGGCAATCCTCGTCGACCAATCCTGCCCCTGCCGCCTCAGGCGGAGTGTAGCGATATCACCCAACCCATACCGCGACTGGATATCGTCGTGCCGGGCGACAGAAACCAAAACAGGACTCGAAGACGACTGAGGATCTCGTCCTTGAGGAAGCAGGCTCAAATAGGCTTTCTCCTCATCCGACGCGGCTGTCTCGATGCGGAACAGATAATCCAGCGATTCCTGCATTCCCATCTTCGGGTACACGCTCTTGATGCGGGCAAGGCGATTGAACAGGGCCTCTTCCGACCCCTCTTGACTGACGAGATATATCCAGGCGGGGCTCTCCTTGATGCGGGCATAAATCAGTTGTTCAAAAATACCGACGACCTTTTCCGCCGGATATCCCAGGGCCTTCTGGCTGATTCTGCCTCTGCCGCCGCGGCGTTCTATCCGTCGGACCACCGACAGAAGATCCGCGAAGACATACCGGATCCCTTCCTCGTCCAGCAAACGGAGAAATTCCCGGACGTCGCCTCTGAACGGTCCGCGCCGCCATTTGGCAATCTTGCTTAACATGGTCGGACTTCGCCGCAGCATCGAGACAGCCTCGGATTGCCGAAGGGCCAGTTCATCCAGCAAGGCCAAATCGTCCGGCGGCATCCTCTCGCGGGACGATTGCAGATCATTAACGACCACCGTGTTGATCAAAGTCTGAAACGGATATCCGATCAGTCTGGCGGTCAAGTGGACAGTGTCCGCGTAACTCATCCCGACAGTCTCATTATCCGTCGCCGGATTCTGGATCCTGACAATCGGCAATTTCCCGGCCTGGTTCAATTCCACAAAAAGGTCCGCGATCCCGCGGGTCGCGAAGACAGGCAGGATGGTCGTCAGATAGCTTCCCGGCCCCACCTCAATCATCCCGGTTGTGTTGCGCAGAATCTGCAGGGCCGTCCGGCTCGCCGCGGGGTTTTTACCGTCGACAAACCCGAACCGCTCGGCCTTGGAATGATGCAGAGAATCCGTGATCCGGTTCTGCTCAATCACCAGCCGGCCTTTGAGGATGAACGAAATTCGATCCTCGACGGTCACCCGAACCCCTTCACCATTGACGTCGAGCCCTGAGACGGGCTGGCCTTGAGAATCCGTCAGGGCAAAGACCGCCGGTTGACTGTCTTTGAAGACGCGCACCGCTGTCCGGCTTTCCCGGGTGATCGTGTTGCCGAATTGCTCCTCAATCACAACCTCATAGCCCGGGAACTCCTTGATCGTGATGATAAAGCGGTGCGGTCCCATGCGTCTTACGATGAAGGTGTACGCCCCCATCCGGATCTCCTGATCCGGGATAACAGCCTGACGGAGAACATCCGCGGAAGCCCCGATCTCAAAGTGCTCCAGAATCATATAAAGGGTCGCTTCATCAAAACTGCTGGGGACAATCCTGACATTATGAATTCCCAGCATGTGCATGAGGATATCCATACCTTTGTTGTAACGATCCTCATGAATCCCTTTTGCTGTATAAGCCTTCTCGCGGATCATGACCCCCGCCAAAAGGAGATTCCCGATCTTTTGTCCGTAGAGACTCAATTGTCCCCGTCGGATTCGCCGGTCAAGGAGGGAGACGTACGGGGCGATAGACCGGTTAAACACCTCAACCTGCGCGGCGGGCAGAGACACCGCGATGTCCTCACCAGCCTCCAAAAAGGCCGCGGCAACAGCGCCCTTAAGGCTCGGGATCGTTTCGCGTTCCAGAGAGGTGACGCGGCGGTTCAGCACATAATCAAAAACAGGGTGCGTGAGCCCGGCGAGGATACTGACCTGATCACCGGCGGCCGGAGTCCAGATCCCGAACATCCCTCGCAGTTCGTCGATCAAAAGACGGCTGGCGCCGCCGTCATCAAACGGGCTGACGATAAAGGCGATGTTCACATCACGATCTTTGGCAAGCAGTCCCCGTTCTTCGGCAACCAGCCGGCCGCCTGTGCCGCCGACAATATGGCTGATATAGACATTCTGAGCAGAACGGAAAATCAGAGAGAAGTGATAATGCAGAAATTCTTCCGCTGTCCGACGGGCGTCGGCCGGCCCGGCCTCCGCCAGCCGGCGGGTGATGACCTCAACCATCATGTCCCGGGCCACCGCATCCGCGTCGTCAGACGGCGTTCTCGCAAGCGCGACGGCGTTGCGGGACACCGGCGGGCCGCGGGCGGGGACCTGCCGATAATACCACTCATATCTTCTGATCTCCTCGGGAAGAGAAAGCCAACCGTACCCTTTGATTTCAACCCGTGGGATCAAAATAGAATCGATGATTTTATCGACCAGATACACCGGCACGGCGACAGGACCAGACCGAGGGATAACTGGGCTGGAGGACTGTGTCCTGTCCTGAAGATCCACCAATTCCGCCAAGATCCTGTGCAATAACGGCCGATATTCTTTCAAAATGTGATTGATCCGTGTCCTTGTCAAAGCGATGACCTCACGGATCTCCTTGGTCTCATGCGGGTCGACAATCTCATTGTTCCTGACATCATAACCCAGAGACAACGCGACGATGGCAACGATCTGGTCGACCTTGGCGGCCGCGTTCAATGTCGTCCGCAGGGTCTCATCAAAGATCCTGATGGCCTTGATGAACACATCCTGAAGCTCATTCAATTCTCTCTGCAACGCCCCGCCGCCTTCGGTGACATCCGCGAAACGGTCCAGCCATGTCCCATCGTCGCGATACCGATCCGGCTCGTCGAACGACAGAACCGCCCTGGCCTTCAGACCCGTTAACTGGTCGTATTGTTTTTTCGAAATCCTCGCGGCGAACGACAAATCAAACTCTTTCAGCGCCTCATAATCCTCCGGCAATGTCCCGGTTTTATCAAAATATTTTTGTTCGGCCTTGTTTAAAATCGTCATGCGCTCGCTCTTGTTGGCCGGCAGCCGGACCATGTCTTTCTGGTACGTCAGATAATCATACAAACCGCGGTTGATCCTCAGGACCGCGTACGTCGAGAAACGGTTCTTTTTTGCAAGGTCAAATTCCCTGATGGCTTCCAGAAGACCGATCTTCCCTTCCTCAATCAAGTCCTGCTTGTGTCGCAGGAATTGATCCTGTTTGGCGATCAGCCCCTGAACCCGCGCGTGGACCATCCTAAAGGTGAAACGGAATATCAGTTCATACGCGGCCAGGTTCCCTTCCTCCTGATACAACCTGATCAATTCCCGTTCTTCTTCATAACTCAATGACCGTTTCAGTTCTTTGAAAGGATCCGCGAGCTGCCGGATATTTTCAACGCCGACGACCGCCGCGGCCTTCTTCCACTCATCGCTCCATGCCCCGTACGACGGTTGAGTCTTGACGTTGATCCCCGCTGTCCTCTCCTGCTGATCCTCAAAATAGACGTCGCTCTTAATAGAACTAGAGGCTGATCCATAAAGATCAAAAATGAAATCTAACAGCCCTTTATTGTCTTTATCTAATTTGAACCCGACGAGAACGATGTGTTCTTTATAATCTTCGAGCATATGAAATCTTTTGTCTTTTTGTGCGCGTTCGATAAAGTAAACTTGGGCCGTGTGCCAAGAACTCTCCGCGGGACGATCCTGTTGCAGTTCAAGGATCTGCTGATAATCGTAGGTGCTTATGACATAGATCTTACCGTTATGCTTGACTGGAATGAATCCGGCGATCTGGAAGATGTCTTCTTTCGTAAAGATCCCTCTATCCCCCATGGCCTTGACCAGGGCCAGACGGTTTTCCGGATTTAACGAATATCGGAATTTAATCTCCATCAACCGCAGGCCCAGAGTCTTGAGCGCGACAAGCTGCGGCAGAAGGACAGTGATGTCACTAACAGGATACGAATCATCTCCACCGGCAAAGGTATTCTCCAGACGGATATAACGTCCGCCCTTTGAGAGGTGCAGACGGGTGCCATAAATACGCCCGCTGTCATAATTCCAGCCGCGGATGGAATCCACCTGAGAAACAGATTCAAAATATTTGCTGTATAACCAGGCCATCCCAGCATGACCCATGCCACCCTTAATATCCAGATAATACGGAAACGCCAGAACCGCGTTCGGATAAACGCTCATGGTCCAACGCAAAGGACCAAACAGCATGTCAACAATCATCGTGTTGCTCATCAGCAGGAATTCGGGGCGGGCAGGATAAATCAACCGGACACCGTTAATAACGGTTGAGAAATACCCCGCGCTTTCATTGAGTTCCTCAACCTTCCGGTCGGGATGGATACCGTCTTTCAGAATCAAATGGGGAAGGGCTCTGCGGGCCTCTACGACGATAGACTGGAAGACCTCTTCATCAAAGGTGTACACTTCTGTCTTTTCATCCTCATAAGACTTGGCTGGGGAAACATCCCTGGCGTCTGACAGGACGCGATAGCCGATGCGGCCTTTCTTATAATCCATCAACAACTCGATCCTCTGCCCTTCCAGGGCCTCCAGTTCAGCAAACCGTTCCGGCCTGGCGCTGAATGTGTTAATGGCGCGGATATTGAGAATGACGTGCATGGAGCGGCCTCCGCCGCTGGTCAAAATCGCTTTTGGAATTGTGCTCAACTGTTCAAAATGAATAGCGTCTCTTCCGCTTTCAACGTAAGTCAATACGATTGAATCCAACTTAACCTTTTCAATATCCTTCTGCTGACGGACAACGATGACCTGCCCCGTTAACGGTAGCGGTTGTTTTCCAAACCGGAAAACCTCCGGTGTTTTGGCCACATTGACTTCCTCTTCATCTTCAATAACCGGCCGGACCTGGAAGATTCCCAGGTTCAAGTTCTTTTCATCCCGGAGATTGGCGCTGAACTCAATGACCCAGGAGGCGTGACGGATTTCGTAACCCCGCATGATCCGGCGGATTGTAATAACATTTTCAATGATCTTCCGAATGTTGGCCTCCGGCAAAACTTCATCCCCCCGCAATATGTTGCCGCCGTACGAAACAATGACCTCTTTGGGTGTCTCCCGGCTGCTGGCGCCGTACATCTTGTCCAGATAGGAAATCACAATCTCATGATCTCCGGCCGTGATGACACCGCTCTGTTGAGCGCGGTGCTCCGCGTGCAAGAGGGCGATATCCTCGTTGGGCTGGATGCGGGGCAGCTCGCCCTCCATCATTTTGTTCAAAGTTTCTTCACCCAGATACCGGGCATAGCGGTCAAAATGGTCTCTGCGCAGCATGTCTTTCCTGGCCCGATAAACAGTGGCCAAATCCTTGAGGCGGTCAAAAAGTTTTTCCGTCACCTCATCCATAGGATAAGACTCTGTAGCACCGGCCTGATGGCCGAGATCATCGTCAACGCCCCGCAGGATCATCCGCTGGATATTCTCCGGAAGGCGATCCCGAATCATGCTCAAGATAGAGCTTTTGTCGTCGGCATTGACATCGAATATCTCGTTACCGGCCACAACAAGCCCGTCGGGAATCGGGAGGCCCGCGCGTTTGAGGATTTCCAGCACAACGATCTTGAGCGGATATTTCCTGACCACATCGGCGATCGGCCCCAATGATCCCAGAGGAACAATTTCTGTGTCGACGGTCACAGCGGGTATTTCTTCCGGCAGGAATTCAACCATCGGCTGCAGGAGACGGGACGTCTTGGCGATGCCGATTTTCGCCAACGGTTCCCCGCGCTGAGGACCAAAAATCTCGATAAATAAGGCGCGCAAGAGGCGGTGCGGATAAACAAACCACTCCGCCTCCCACTGTTCCTTTTCCACCACATCATCGGAATGGCGAACACCGAGAGAACCTTCCCGGACTCCGTCAGGCTGTGTCAATCTGAATTTAATTCTGGCAACGCGGCCTTTCTCATCAATCACAGGGTGAATGATCAACTCCCCGCGCTCGACCAAAATAGCGGCCATGGCAAAAAGCTGCGCCACCCTGTCCAGCTGCAGGGAATGATTGAACAGCGCTAAACTCGCCTCACCGGCGACAAACCCCTGCAGTTTTCCAAAAGGTTCACTGAAATGATACAGCTCAACCGGCCTCTCCATGAAATTCTCGACTAAAGCGATAAAATTGTATTTATCCTCAAGGTCCGGATACCCTGAATAAATGTTGTATGCCTGGCCGTTAAAATCATTGATAAACGTCGATAAAATCCCTCGCAAGGCCGGGAGGTCCAACCCCATCCGGCGGACCGGCAACATGACCGGCCGGCCGCGGAAGACCCTCGCCTGAATTTTCTCGACTTCGCCATTCTGGTCACGCAGAGTATCCATCAACGACACACGGATCGCCTTCAGTCCCTGAGGCAACGGCAATGTTGATTTCTTAACCGACGAAGACGCCGTGACCGGACTGGAGGAATCGATCTTGTTTTTTAACTCCGGAATATTCAATTCATCCAAGACCCGAATAACCGCCTTGCTGCCTGACTCACCCCACAATGCCAAAGTATCGATCTGGTAATAATCTGGTATCGTCTTTTTCCCGACATTGAAAGCCCCTTCGCCGATCAACATCCCACGATCCGCCCCCTGGATATCGTCCCCAAACTTCGCGATATTATTGATTGATATCCCGTGTTTTTCCGCAAACGCATAAAGACTGGCCCTCTTATCCGTTGAAGAACCATAGTCATCTAACTTAACTAACCACGCATCGTCAGTAACCCTCACGTTTACCAAGAACTGTTTCAGGATCACGATCGATCCCAAACTGATCATCGCCACCGGATAACCGGCCTCAACGAGTTTCTGAACTCTCTTAAGCGCTCCTAAAATATCCTCCCCTTGTCCGCTGATAATGGTGCCTCCTATATCAAAAACAAACCCCTTGAACTGCCGGTCTTTAACCCTTAACCATTTCTCCTGGTGACTTAGGCTCCTATATCCGGGGTCTATCCTCCCGTGCGCTGCTTCGCTGACCACATCATCAACGTTAGCCTCTTCTTTACCCTCAATTGTAGCCTCTGCGACTCTGGAATGGATGTCGGGCTTCAACAACTGGAGCAATGCCTCACTTGTCATGGCGCCCTCGTAAATAAACTCCAGAACATGACCTTTTGCCTCAAAATGGCCGCGTAGTTTCAGGTTGACTTGAATAATCCGCTCAATCAATGATCGATCTTCAAGAAGCTGTTTTTCATTCCTGAAAACGAGTAAAACCCTTGTTTTATCGACATTCAGCTTAACCGCCCGAAGTGTATAAATTCCCCACATCTTATCCAGGATATGGTTCGTCATAAATGGGGATCGATTAAATTCCTTAAATATCTTAGCCCGAATCTCCTCGATA
The DNA here is from genome assembly GCA_964361085.1 of uncultured Planctomycetales bacterium. Taxonomy (GTDB): domain Bacteria; phylum Omnitrophota; class Gorgyraeia; order Zapsychrales; family JANLHA01; genus CAYHZK01. Next base: position 8,537 of record CAYHZK010000021.1, on the reverse strand, counting down.
TCTTTCACAGGACTGGAGGAGGTTTTGTCTTTAAAAAGGAGTCCCGACGGGAGATTGGCCTTGGCCGCGTCGGCGCGCAGGATGGCGTCGACGATTTCCTGGGGTGTGTCGGCGAACCGGACCAAGTCCAGGTCTTGTTTGTTGATCGTCCCGTTCGTCACGAATTGACCGGCGATCCAGCGGAACAGTTTTAACCATTTCGCCGCCCCCACCAGCACCACCGGCCGGCCCTTGATCTTGCCCGTCTGGATCAAGGTCAGAACCTCAAACAAAAGATCCATCGTCCCGCGTCCGCCCATCGACACAATCAGGCCGTTTTTCGCGGCCTTGAGCAGGACGACCTTTTGCTCAAACGCATGCCGGGAATCGATATAAATCGTTTCTTTGACGCCGTTGCTGTCAACATGAACGCCGCCGGCCTCGCCGCCGTTGCGGAACGTCACGATATGACGATTGCCGTTGCTGGGAATAAATCCGTCATGGACCGCCTGCGAGATCCCGTTATCGCCGCGGGAGATCATGGAGTACCCCAGAGCGCTTAAGGACTGACTGACCGCCTTGATCGTCCCAAAGTCAACGCTGTCCTCTGTCACGGCCTTGGAGCCGAAGACCCCCACCGTCGGGATGCCAGGCCCCAATCCACGGACTTCATTCATATTTCCTTCAAGCGACGCCATGTCCTGCCGGATATCAAACGGCATCAGGGCCGGCCGGGACGCGGGATTATTTTTTACCTCGATCATGATCTGTTCCGCGGCGGCCAGGGCCTCTTCTTCTGTATCCACCAGAATCATCAGCTCATCGGGGTTGAACTGATACCATCCCTGACGATATCCTTCGCGCAGCGCCTCGACAAATCCTCCGTAAAAGGTTTTATCCACAAAGATCATCGTCTTGCCGATCGACAGGACTTCAAAAATTTCATCCAGGGTCCCGAATCCGCCCGGCATGGCGATATCCACCATACTCTTGCGGTAGAACCCGAATTTTCTGGTAAAGAAATAACTGAACCACAAGGGCAGCGTCACGCCGCCGTTAGATTGCTGTTCAAACGGCAGATCAATATTGAGCCCGATGGACTGAACCTGAGCGCCCTTTCTGATGGCGGCCCGGGCGCCCCGATTGCCGGCCTCCATGATCCCCGGTCCGCCGCCGGTGATCACAGCGTATCCTCGCCGGGCCAGGCCTTCAGCGATCCCCTCGGTCAAACGATAGGTCTTGTTCTGGAACTTGGCGGTCCGGATCTGATTCTTGATTTTTTCGGTAACTGGTCCCGGATTTTGGAAGGCAAAAACCGCGCTGACCCACTGCCGAATCAGTTTGAGGAGAACCGCGATCGTTTGCGGATAAGACTTTAACCTCGCCGAACCGTAGATCGCCACGATATCCCCGGCGTCGGCCAGTTTTTTCTCGATCTGAATAAATTCTTCCCGGACCAGATCCTCGAACACGAGTTTCTCGACTAATTTTTCAATGGAACGGGTCTGCCCGTCGTAGTAATAAACACGGAACAATGTCTCATGCCCGAAGGCCTCTTTAATCTGATAGGCCAGTCTCTGAAGGCGCTGCGGGGTATCAATGTAAACAAGGGTATTATGGACGGCCAGATGACGCCGGATCTTTTCCGCGTTGAACTCCGCCGACCGGATTCGATAAAGATATTTTCGTTTGGCCTCACCGCCCGCGATCCGGAACCGCAGACCATAAAGCGTGTTGATCAACACGTTAGTAAAGGATGAACCAAAATTGTAGCTCCGGCGGAACGCCGCCTTCTGGTGCCTGAGAATATCCTCGGCGATATTAAGCGAGTCCTGAAGAACCCTGTCGTACTCATCGTCCTGATATCCCTGAGGATCCTGATGGGAATAATACAAACTCAGTTCGACCTTGTTGATGATATTCCTCAGGTGGATCACCTCTTTTAATTTCCACTTCGGCAGGGCGAGCCGCAGCATCCCGAATCCATAGCCGAAATGCGGTATAAAGAGAACAGGGTGGATCAGACGGGTGAACGAAACATCCGGATACTTGAACATGAACCCGATCACGGCCCCCATTCTGGAAATCCCTCCTGCGAAGGTCACGAGGATCCCCAAGACCGCGCCGAGCGTACTCACCGAGAGGCTGGCGCCAAAGATAACCGGTCCGATCCATTTGAGAATTCCGACGGACCCCTCAAGACCCGTAAAGACAGCCATCAATCTCTTGTAAGCCTCACGCTGTTCCATGGGCAACTTCTCCATATGTCGCAGGACAAAGGCGATGAGTCTTTGGCGCTGAGGAAGATCAATAATATTTTCCCTGGAACGCTTGAGTCTCGCTAAGAATTTCAAGGGACTGGAGGCTCCCGTATCGTTATCCCCCAAGAGAGCTTGGGCACGGACTCTATCAACGTAAGCTAATACGTCTTTATCGTACTGTCTTGTCTCGATAACGCTGACATGATCGACCAAGCCATTCCTGGCCAGCCCGCGCATGAAGGCCAGACCTTTCTCATTAACACGGCTCATGAGCAGGATATCCGGCTGATAAAGGGTTATCAGATAAGAGACGATCGCGGTCGCAATCCCCTGCCGTCGATAATTTTCATCGCTCGTTTTCATCACAAACTGAGACGTGATCGTCAAAAGGCGATCCTCCTGCCGCCGTTCCATACGGAAGGCGATTTGCGCGATGGGATAGGAAGAGCCTTCCTCAAAGACATTGACATGCCGGTCGCCGGATAAGGTCCCGGTCTCTTCATCAAAGACAATAAATGTCCGGCCCGGCATCCGTCTCATGAGCCGCTGACGCACCAACGATAGATATTGTTCGCTTTTGCCCTCCTGCACGCTGGAGGACGATAAGTCACCCGAATCCGGCATAAGCGGCTGATACAATTTTTCATTCAACCGGTCTAAATGAATGACATACTCTTTCACCCGGACCTCATTAAAGATCCTGTCAACCTCCAGATCCCGTATCGTGCGGGCCGTGCCGTCGCTGTCCCAAAGACCCAGGATCTTATTGAAAAAGATTTGCGCCTTCTTATAAACATTATGAACAACAATCCGGTATCCCCGGTCATCCCGCAGCCAGCGGTACAGGACGCGCAGGAGTTCCTGGCTGTACCACAGCGGGAACTGGATGGACGGCTCGATCACGAGAGACGTGATTCTCCCCCAGGTCTCATCCGTGTTCATCACAACGGTGATCTCGCCCGACGGGAAACCCTTGCCGGAGAATCCCATCGCGGAGTTCCCTCCGAGGATCAAGTCAACTTCCATCCGCCGGGTCAAATCGCCGCGGTCCCGCGCCTCGCTAAAATGCACACGCAGGACTTTGCCCTGAAGACTGGAACGTCTGAACCACGCCCCCGCGAAATCATATCCCGCGTCCCGCGGCAGACTCGCCCTGCTAAAATTCTCCTGCGGATTTTCATCGATGGGACTGGACGAAATCTTGCCGGCGACAGGGACAAAGAGACCGCGCAGATACGTCCAGGCTGCAGTACGGGCCTTCTCCACTTGCAAGATCCTGGCCTCATCTTCAAAAGAATTCGCGCCGGCTTCCATACCCATCTCAAGATATGTTGTCCCCGCATAATCCTCATGAACGACCGTCCATCCGCCGGGCTCAAGGTCCCGCATCACCAATCGCCGGACCTCGCTGATCTTGGCGCGGGCCGTCGCGTCTTCTATCCCCTGCCGGCCGTATTTATGGAGAGGCAGGCGGGCCACGATCACAGCCCCGGTTTCCTTACGAAACGCCTTGCGGGCCGCGGCGCTGCGTCCATCATTGATCTTCGACGGAACAGAACGGTTATAGAACAACTCGGGATTGCCGAGGACTTTTGAAATCACTCTGTTCACCTTACGGAGGATCCCTTCCATGGCACGGGCCGCCATGCGCCGATCCAGCAACTTTTCTCCGGCGGGGACAATCAACAGCCTCTTCGCGTTGGACAACAGTTCCACCAGGAGCTCCACATACACAGCCGCCTTTGGCAGGGAGACCTCCGCGGCCAACTGTTCGGCGGCTAAAAATCTCAGACCGATATCATCGTCATAGAGAAGGATCCATATCAAAAGGACCTCCGCGGGCAATTCAGCAACCGGCATCTCGCGGGCCTGATAATCCCTCATTCCCGTCAAAGGTTCCTCGAGGAGATTCAGCGGAAGCCTCTTCACATCGGCCAGCGCCTGTTCCGCCATCCGGTGCAGAAGGCCGGTTCTCTGCTTAACGTCCTCGCCGAGGAATATCTTAAGCAACAGCCGCCTCCTGGCGCTGAGCTGATCCTGCAAATCCGCGCGGTGTTTGCGGACATCGACGATCATCCCCTTCAACTCCCTTTGCTTGGCCGCGGCGATCTTCCGTAACTTTTTCTCAACCGGCTGCCAGCGGGCCTGCTCGAATTCAAACGTAAGCCTGTCCTCGACCTTGCGGAAGGTCTCGTCTTTTTCCTCAATTTCCCGAACGTCGATACTCAAAAGCTGCGACTCAAAAATCCTGCCGCGGGACGCGAGGTATTTCTGAATACGGACGGATAACCCGACGCTCGCCCGCAGGAAACGCTGAATCGCCGCGAGCCCGCGTTCAAGCCTGGCCCGTTTTTGTTCATCCACAGGGCTGGAGGAGGACAATGGTTTGGCGTCGTGCCGCGGCAGGCCCAGCGTCGCCGCCGCGGAATAAAGCTGTGTCTCCAGTCGCGTTAAACTGTAATAAATCCCTCCGAATTTGCCGTACGCGCCATTGCTCCTCCCTGTCATAAAGAATGGCAGCTGCTGCATCTTTTTTATCACCGCCATAAGGTCGTCCTGCATCATGCCCTTATCAAAATTGATCGACGCGATCAACGCGTTGGCTTCCAGCAAACGGCTCAGGGATTTTTCCAGATAATAGCGGATTTTTTCCTTGTCCTTCTGGCCGTCCAACTGTTCCGTGATGTCCCGGAAGAGCCTCGCTTCCCACAAATACGCTCCAATCCATTTGAGCAACCGATCCGACGAAATTACGTCCTGCTCCACCTGATATAATTCTTCGTGCGCGAGCGTGACACTGATGCGGGACAAATTGTTCTTTTCGTTCTTCACCCATTGCTGTTCCGTCAGGAAGAGAACATCCACGCCCTGGATCCTTTGACTATAAACATCATTGAGGAACAATTTTTCGGATGGACGGGAATAACGTTTCTCAACAGGTTCAGGCAAGGGTTGATCCGTGACCACAATCAAATCAATATCATTCGGATATTCACGGTAACCAAAAATATAACTTCCGGTTACCATCACGCTGACAACACGGCCGTTTCCGCTCGTCAATTCATCGAGTTTTGCCTGAACCCACCTCTTAATCTCTGACGCGTCAAGCGAATCAACCCGAGCGAGATACTGCTGAACATTCCTTGGGAAAATCCTGCTGTAAACATTTTCGGTTATTTGTCTGAGGTCATCAGGAACAGCTTTCCGGACAATCGTCGAGACCGATGACGAAACAAAATATTTCGCGTCTTTATGACGCAGATAATAGCGGGCCCCGCGCTCTGATCCCAGGAATTGGAACCCGTTCCTTAAGAGGACCCTCTTAAGGGCGCTCTGGTCTTCGTTGAGATACATCCCCAGATCATAGTCATGGCCCTTTTCAAAAATAAAGTCCTCAATAAGTATTTTTCCATAATAAGGACTTCTCTCCAGCGCCCCCATCTCCGCATCGATCACAAGATAATCATTGTCTTGATCGGGTTGATGCACGACCAGCATCGCCATCAGACGGAGGTCTGAATTCCATTGCTCAGGCATGTTTTGAAGGGAAGACTTTTTCATCTCATTGATGTTCTCTTCAATATAAAAAGCCATCGCCTGAGAATACCCCAATTGCTGGACGTAGGAATCCAGAGAAAGATCCAGATATCGGCCCTGTTCGTCAATCCATCTGGTCATCAGTCGCTGCACCAACTCGCCCCCGCTGACAGTTTTGATCCTCACGGGAAGCCGGAACAGCTCTTCTTGCAGCGGGCTGGACGCGGGGATCCCGCGTTGTAACGGTTTCACCGGACTCGAGCCGGGTTTTAACCAGTTAACGGTGGTCTCCCATGTGAACGGAAACGCGGTGTCCGGCGACGGATACGCGTTCGATCCGTCTTCCTGCCCCGGCGGAATCAAGAAACTCAACCGCCCTTTGCCCAATGTTGTGGTGAATCCAACCATAACGACATGGCTCTTTTCATCAATGTTGGAGACCCCCTCAAAACGGACCGGGCTGTGCCGTCTGCCCAGATAAACGAAGACGTTCGTCTCCTGGTTGACCGCGTACTCCGTGCCCAAACTGGTATTCCAGTGCCGCTTTCGCTCCCGCAGTTCTCCTTCAAACCGCGGGTTGAGCGCTGTCGTGACTCCGCGCCGGGCATGAACCAGCCAGCGGTCCGTCACGTTATACTGGACACCGATCCCCGCCGCCACCGCCGGACCCGGCAACAACCGGCTTGGAGTTCCGACGGGTACCGTGACTGTCCCGTCGCCAATCAAACGCAGTTTTCCATAATCTCCGGCAATCCTGCTGAAGAGACGCGGATGGTCAATGATCCAGGTGCCGGGCTCCGCGGACCACAAGGGTTCGCCGTTTGAGCCTTTCACATAAAATCCGGTCGCGGGATGATATATCCGTTCTCTTGTCACCTCGGCAAAATTCTTTTCGTATCCCACAATCAATGAGTCGAAAACAGCGGGTTCCGCCGTCAAATGCGACGCGCTGACACTGACACCGGCCTCTCCCCTCACGTGACGATCAAACGTGATTCCCCTCCGGTACGAACCCGTCAACTTCCATTCCACCCCGCTCTGAATGATCTCGGGCGCTGGTCCTGGATTCGGAGACACCCTCGGCTCGACGAACACCTGATCGCTGAAGGCAAAGGTCACCTGAAATCTCTCTTCTCCTGAGTTCGCCATGGCTCCGTACCCTTCCACCGTCAGGAACCGTTCCCGCAACGGGATATGCATCGTGTACGGATGGATGAATTCATTCTTCATCCGGTGATCCGGTGTCGCCTTCGGAAGGTTCGCGAAATCCAGGAGCGGCTTCCTGCCGCCGGCCGGTTCCAACAAACCATTAAAGTCATTCCAGACATATCGATCTGCGCGCGATATGGCAAACAGCTCCGGCTGACGCGCCATCACCGGCACGCTCAGATCCAATTCTTTCACAGCGTCGTCGCTCAAGACCGGCGCCGAGATATTCAGCAGCATCGAAACCGCAACGATACGCGCCGCCCTCTTCGCCTCCACCGGCGAGGAGGCGCCGTTAACGCCGTCTTCGCTCATCCGCGGCGCCGGATAGACAGTGACAGCGAATTGATGGGTCAGACCGGCAAACTCGTCTTCTCTCTTCGCGCGCTTGACCGCGGCAATGAAAGAGGCCGAGAAGACCGCCGGAGATTGCTGCGACGGCCGCCCTTTCTCCGCGAGTATGATTTGATTCAGGAGATGGATCCGGCGATACAAGTCCACAATGTCCTGAGGGCCCGCAATATCGATTGATGTCAGATCGATCAGACGTTTCCGACGGGCCTCAGTCGCCGGCATGGCCTTCAATATTCCTTCCCCGCGAACCTCACCGGTCTTCTCGATCTTGTTCGCCGCGACCCTATAAACATGCCCAAACGCCGACAATGTCACATGGAACTCAATACCGGCGTTCTCCGAAAGTGTCTTCATCTCCCGTAACAAGTTTTGTATTGAATTTCCAAAATACTGCCGGGACGTGCTGATTGAGACGGCAAAATCGACATCATGCGACGGAAGATGCAGACGCCCGCCGGCAAAGCTTCCGGAAAGATAATAACGAGTCAAAATCCTATCGTCGTGGTACTTTTTTAAGACCTCAATAGCCCGGAGGATCGCGGGGGCGTACTGAGACACATGATCTTTCTTCTTCGCCACCGGACTGCTGACTTGTTCCCGGGACTGGATAAACCGGTCACTGTCCTTGAGATTGTAAAACTCACGGACCTCCGCTTTCCCCGTTTCGTCATTAACGTTGATCACATAGATAAACGGCTCAAGAACAACGTGGTTCCCTTTGGAAACATACGTGATCGGCTGTCCTTCTTTGTCTTCTCCAACGCCTTCTCCCATCTTCAACCAAAACTTGCGCGGCGATCCTTTAAGATCAATACTGAGCGTTCGCTCGCCATGACCGACGCTGACGGTGAAATCGACCGGCTTGTTATTTTCATAATCCCACACAAAGATATGTCCGCTTGCGATAACGGCGTTCAGGTCGACCTCGTCACTTTCAAACCGGACAAGGATATTCTGCGCCGGTTCGCCGGTCGCTATCTTTTGATTCCATGTCACGGACGTCTCGGTGAGCGTAGTCCTGATGGCGGCCCTCTTCGATTCACCGATGGTGGAGAGCGGAATCATGTCAAAGACGTAGATATTCCCGTCTTCCCCGATACTGAACTTAAACAACAGCGGGTGCCCGAAGTACACCTCGAAAGAACCGGCGATATCCGCAAGGGCTTCCACTTCCCCGTCGGTCAACGCGGGATTGAGGCG
>CAYHZK010000020.1:0-18321 GCA_964361085.1 uncultured Planctomycetales bacterium | reverse complement strand
TCATCCCGGGACTTGAAACGCTCGTATCCTCCCAGAAAACCGGGCATGAGAAAATCAAAGATCGACCATAAATCCGCAACACTGTTCTCAAGGGGCGTTCCCGTCAGGACCAGGCGATGGCGGCTCTTCAGTTGCTTGGACATGCGCGCGTTGACGGTATGGCGGTTTTTGATGTTTTGCGCCTCATCAAGGATCACATAATTGAATGAAAACTTTTCGTACAGTTGGGCGTCTCTGCGCAAAAGGGCGTACGAGGTGATCACCACGTGATAATCATGGCTGCCTTCGATCTGTTGTCTGCGCTCCATCCCCTGGGGGATGAGCACCTTCAAGTCAGGCAGGAATTTCTTAATTTCCGCCTGCCAGTTCCAGACCAGTGTCGTCGGGCAGACCACCAGATGAGGAAGCCTTTCCCCCGCCTCGACCTGCGTCTTGATAAGCGCCAGGACCTGAAGGGTTTTTCCCAGCCCCATTTCATCCGCCAGGATGCCGCCCAAACGAAAATCGCGCAAAAACTCAAGCCAGTCCAGGCCTTTCCTTTGATAATCCCTGAGAATATTTTTAAGCTGCCGCGGCGGTTTAACCGTTTTGATGGAGCGAAACCGTTTAAACCGTTCATGAATTTCCGTGAACCTTCCATTCAACGCCACGTCCAACTTTTGCCGCCCCGCTTCCTCGAGGAGGAACGGCACATGGAAGACGGGCAGGTTTTTTGTCTTCCCGTCGAATTCTCCGGTCAGACGCTCGGCTTTATCAAATTCTTCGCGGGCAATGGGAATAACATCCCCGCTTTTAAGCCGTATGTAACTTTTCCCTTTCAGCAACTGCCGGCGGATTTCTTCCGCGGAAAATTCCTGATCAATCCCCTGCGCCGTGTAGCTGACGTCAAAATAAAACCAATCCAGGTCATCCGCTCCAAAACTGATCCTGGGCTTCAGAAAAGACTGGGTTTTAAATCTTTCCTCAAAATCAGGGGCGCAAAACACATCATACTTTCCCGTGATCAGAGGGAGCTGCTCAAAAACAAACCGGGCGATGGCATCGGCGTCTGTCATGGCCAGATGCTGCTCTCCGTCCAGATAAAAACCGCATTCGTCGCATAAAAAGGCGATCACCTGCCGCTCCCCGGCAATATCGCGTTTGAGCCAAAGTGTGTGCCCATCGACGGGCAGATAAGCGGCGGCATAAATCAAATCCGGCAGCGCGAAGACCTGGCCGTTATAAATAAACCGGACATCGATTGTTAAACGTTTGATACTGCCATCCAGATACAATTGAACGGCCGGAGAGGCTTCCTCGAAACGGATATGCTCAAGGTCCTTGTCCCGAAAACTAATCCGGGCATGCCCCTTAATGCGCCCCAGCACGGAATGAATGAATTCCGGCATCCGGGCCCTGGGCCATTCGACGACGTTGTTAATGGAAAAAACATTGTTCAGGATGTCCTCATCAAAGACATCGGCAAACGGGAAGATCAATCCGCCGTCAAAATTGATAAACCAGCATGGCCGTCCTTCCACGAGATGTCCATGCATAGGGCTGTCGGGGGCGTCGGGATGCCGTGCGAACAAAAAGGCGTGCAGTTTATCCTTCGATCCCGAAGCCACCTCAACGACCAGCGGCACGGGCTGGTCCCTTCTGACCCGCAGCTGTTTATGCCTGCCCTCAAAAAATTCAACCCCCTCGCCGCCGGATTCACGCAGCAAAAGGGCCAACTCATAAGGCTGCAGCCGTGTCTCCGATGAATAAACATCCCAGAAAGAATGGAGCAACCGCAGACAATGCCTTTGGGTATCGTTGAATTTATCCAGCGACGGCAAATCGGAATTGCGGCCATAATAATAATCCCTCGGGGCAAACAGTTGGGACGTGTTATACAATTCAATCGATTGCCCGCCATGGATAATCGTCGTGGTGACCTTGATCCCTTTGGAGGAAATGCCAAAATTGTTTCTGGTCGGCAAAGTGAACCGGATCACCGGCGGGGTTAAGGAACGAGGATCGCGAGGGAACAACAAGGATGGTTTTGACAGGACATTCTGACGCCCCGGCGTTCCCGCCGGATTCGAACCTGCGTATTTCACCGACGCGGCCAGCAGGGCAGCGACGGCGTGCTTGCACACGGTCCCCCAGTCATACGGGCAGGTGCATTCGCTACGAACATTCTTTCGATCCGGAATGTAAACTTTAACCTGATAGGGGAGGGGTTCACTGCCCAGAACGCTGGCAAAGAGAATCCCATCCTTGAATTCAAAACATTCAACGCGGCCGTCCCGGAAGTACTCTTTCCCACGGAGAAAGATATGCCTCTCGGCAAAACCGCAGATATCGTTTTCGGTCAACCGGAAATCCATCATATTCTATTCTGAACCGCTGACATCAGATTTGTCCCATGCTGCACGGAAGGATTTTGGGAAGGTCTTTGGGCGGCAGGATGACCAGGGCGATCTCGATGCCCGTTTCGGTGTGGGCGATTGAGGTGATGCGGCAGCGGCCGACGTCCACCCCCTCCGCTTCGATTCCCAGATATTGAACGATCGCGGAGCGCAGCGCCTCCCACTCCAGATGCAAAATGAACTGCGACTCCTCATCCTTCAACCTCAAATCATTCACAGCGGTCAGATAAGGGACTTTTAAAATCTCCTCAAGGCTTTTGCCGGCACAATACGCAGAATACCCCGTCTTAGCCGTGATCTCCCGGCCGCAGGTGATCTTGGCAAAATCAAACGAAACAAACCGCTCGTCATGATCAAGCCTGATATCAATACTGGAAGAACTGTCGGAACAGGGCATCCTGCGGACCTTTTACTTGGAGAGAAATCTCTTTTTAACCTCTATCCACTCTTCACCACTCCAACGCCCCGCCCGTCTGGTATTCGGTGACTCTGGTTTCGAAGAAATTCTTTTCTTTTTTGAGATCAATGACCTCGCTCATCCAGGGGAAGGGGTTTTCGGAGCCGTATTGTTTGGTCAGGCGCAGGCGTTCCAGTCTGCGGTCGGCGATGTACTGGATGTATTGGCGCAGCAGTTCGGAATTGAGGCCCAGGATGCCGTCGGGCAGGCATTCTTTGGCGTACTGGCATTCGAGTTCAACCGCGACCTTGATGCGGTCGATGATGGACTTTTGAAATTCCGGGGTCCAGGCCTCGGGATTTTCGTCGACGATCGTGTTGATCAGGTCGATCCCGAAGTTCATGTGGATGCTCTCGTCTCTTAAGATGTACTGGATCTGCTCGCAGGTGCCGGGGATGCGGTTCAGCCGGCCGAAGGACAGCATCATCACAAACCCGCTGTAAAAGAAAACCCCTTCGGTCACGACATAAAAGGCGATCAAATTCTCAAGGAGCTTTTGCTTGCCGGGGGTTGAGACGGTCTCGAAATTGGGATTCAGGACGCCATCCGTGTACGACATCGAAAACTCGTCCTTGTCGTAAATCGGTTTGATCTCGCGGTACATGTTGAACATCTCGGTTTCATCGAGGGACAGGGATTCGACGATGTACTGAAAGGCGTGGACATGGATGGCCTCCTCGAAGGCCTGGCGCAGCAGGTATTGCCGGCATTCGGGGTTGTCCACCCATTTGAAAATCGACAGGACGATGTTGTTGCCGACCAGTGTTTCGGCCGTGGCAAAAAACCCCAGCGTGCGTTTGATGACATGGCGCTCCTCATCGGTGAATCCGGCCGGGTTTTTCCATTGCTCGATGTCGCGCTGCATGGAGACCTCGGTCGGCATCCAGTGATTGGCGCAGCCGTCACGATACGAATGCCAGGCCCACTGGTATTTGATCGGCACCAGCTGGTTGACATCGACAACGCGGTTGTTGTTGATGATGCGTTTTTTGTCCGCTGTCACGCGTTCCCGCGTCATACGAATGGGTGTGCCGTAGGTCATTATTCCCCTCCTAAATTTATAACTCTATCGCGTATCTCGTGAAGCGCACCACGTGAAGCGTATTTTGATTGTTCATATCGCAGCATTTCTTCGCTTCACGCTTCACGAACGACGAGAAACGATCTTTACTGACACGCCTCGCAATCTTCTTTGTGATCGGTGCCCGCGGGTTTGGGCGCGGCGGTGGTCACGTGCCCCTTTTCGTCGCGGTCGCGGCGGCCCACGATGTTGCCGACGTACTTGGCCTTGGTCACATCGAGGGTGCTTTTTTCGATGCGGGTGGCACCCATCGAACGCAGATAATAGGTTGTCTTCAAACCCTTCTCCCAGGCCAGCATATACATGTCGTTGACCTTCTGCCCGCTGGGCTTGGCCTGGTAAAGATTGAGCGACTGGCCCATGTCGATCCATTTCTGGCGGCGGCTGGCGGCCTCGATGAGCCATTCATATTCGATCTCAAAGGCGGTCGCGTATTTGAGCTTGAGGCTCGCCGGGATACGGTCGATTTCCTGGATGCTGCCATCGAAGTACTTAAGGTCGTCGATCATGTCTTTGTCCCAGAGCCCGAGTTTCTTAAGGTCTTCGACTAAGTATTCATTGACGACGGTGAACTCGCCCGAAAGGTTACTCTTCACAAAAATATTTTTGTAAAGCGGTTCGATGGACGAGGTGACGCCGACGATATTGGCGATCGTGGCTGTCGGGGCGATGGCCATGCAGTTGCTGTTGCGGATGCCGTGTTTTTTCAGGGCGTCGCGGACAAAACTCCAGTTCATGCGCACCGTGCGGTCAACATGAAGGTACCCCCCGCGTTCGCGTTCGAGGATATCGAGGGTGTCGATCGGCAGAAGGCCGCGGTCCCATTTCGACCCTTGATACGAGGAATACGGTCCGCGCTCCCTGGCCAGTTCGATGGACGATAAAATGGCGTAATAGGAAATCGCCTCCATGCTGGAATCGGCGAACTCAACGGCCGCGGGCGAGGCATAGCTCAAATTCTGGATCAGGAGGGCGTCCTGAAAGCCCATGATCCCCAGCCCGACGGGACGATGACGCTGGTTGGCGGTCCTGGCCTCGACCGTCGGATAATAGTTGATGTCGATGACATTGTCGAGCATACGGATCGCGGTCTTGACGGTTTCCTGCAATAACGCGACGTCCAGGCCGTCGGCGGTGGTGTGCGCGGCCAGATTGACGGAACCCAGGTTGCAAACGGCGGTCTCCTTTTTCGACGTGTTGAGCAAAATCTCGGTGCAGAGGTTCGAGCTGTGAACGACACCCGCGTGGTCTTGCGGGGAACGGATATTCGACGGGTCCTTCCAGGTGATCCAGGGATGCCCGGTTTCAAAAAGCATGCCCAGCATCTTGCGCCACAACTGGATCGCGGGGATTTCTTTAAAGACCCGCATCTTTCCGGCGCGGCCCAGGGCCTCGTATTCTTCGTAACGTTTTTCAAAGGCGCGGCCGTAGAGATCATGAAGGTCAGCAGCCTCGTCGGAACTGAAGAGCGACCAGGTGCCGTTGGTTTTGATCCGCTTCATGAAAAGGTCGGGGATCCAGTTGGCGGTGTGCATATCATGCGTGCGGCGGCGTTCGTCTCCGGTATTTTTGCGCAGCTCGAGGAACTCTTCAATGTCATGATGCCAGACTTCGAGGTAGGCGCACATGGCTCCCTGACGTTTCCCGCCCTGGTTGACCGCGAGGGCTGTGTCGTTGGCGACTTTGAGAAAGGGGATGATGCCCTGGCTTTTGCCGTTGGTGCCTTTGATCCTGGCGCCCATGGCCCGGACGTTGGTCCAATCGTTGCCCAGCCCGCCGCTCCACTTGGAAAGCATGGCATCGTCCTGGATACATTTGAAAATATGAAGGAGATCATCCTCGATCGTCGTCAAAAAGCAGGACGACAACTGGGAATGCCGTGTCCCGGAATTGAAAAGGGTTGGGGTTGAAGACATAAAACGGAACGTCGAAAGCATGTCATAAAACTCAACCGCACGATGATTCTTGTTGTCCCCCTCCTCTTTGGCCAGCCCCATGGCAACACGCATCCAGAAAATCTGCGGCAATTCCAGGCGTCTGCCGTCGGAGTGGATGAAGTAGCGGTCATACAGGGTCTGCAGCCCCATGTAGCGGAACAGAAAATCACGCTTGGGTTTGAGCTGATTCCCGAGGAACGTCAGGTCAAAGCCCAGCAGGTCCGGGCTCAACAGTTCCAGCGTGACGGCCTTTTTGATGAAGGCGGCGAAATACTGCGGGCACTCGGTCTTGGTCCCTTCAAAACTGACGGCGTGTCCCACCGCCTCGCGATAGAGGGTCAACAAGAGGAGCCGCGCGGCCGCGAAGGTGTAGTTGGGCTCGATCTCCAGGAACGATTTGGCGGCCATGACATTCGCCACAGCCATTTTTTCTTCGGAGATCCCGTTGTAATAATTCTTGAGCGACTCCATGAGGATTTTGTCGCTCGAAACATTCTCCAGCCCCTGGCAGCAGGTTTCGATCATGAAACGCAGTTCATCGATGTTAAAATCCCGCTCTTCGCCGCCCGGGGATTTGACCTTGATCTTTTTGACCCATTCGAGGGAAACCCCCAGATCGCCGACGCGGTCCTGCCGCGCCTTAGCACGGCTTTCGCGGTAGAGGATATACCGCTTGGCGATGTCGTGCATCCCGGCGGCCATGAGATTTTTCTCGACGAGATCCTGGATCTCCTCGATATGAACGGCCTTCCCGGCCGGCCATTGCCGGTGGATATCGGCGACAACGCCCTCAGAAAGTTTTTGGGCCTGCGACCGCAGCTCGTCCGTGAATTCACCGTTGTTGTGCGCGCAAAGGGCCTTGGCGATGGCCATCGTGATCTTCTCGGGTTTGAACGCAACGACCCGCCCGTCGCGCTTGATGATCGAATAAAGTTCAAACTGCGCCCGACGGGCCGCGTGCTGCTTGCGGTAATTGGCATAAAGCTCGCCGGCTTCCTTATATCCGCTTTCATAAAGCTGGCGGATCACTTCATCCTGAATTTCCTCAACGGTCAAAAATTCCCTCACGGAAAAACGTTCCTGCAAGACTGAAAAAACATCCTGGGCAACCTTTTTAATATCGCTCATCACAGCGGCGGGAAGCTCGGCCTCACGGGGAAGATTTTTGTACTCTTTGAACGTATTGGCGATGGCGTTTTTGATGCGGACAGGGTTGAAAGAAACAAGTTGTCCGGTGCGCTTTTTGACCTTCCGGTCAGGACCAATTACGGCTTCGTACGACATGGGACCGCCCTCCTTCTTGGGATGTAAAACTGAGACATAACTTTTGCCCCGCAAGAGACAGTACTACCGCTGGGGATATTGACATCATGTTCTAAATTGTTTGAGTTTTGGGGTTGCGGGTGAACCCGCCTTCAGCGGACAAGGCCGCGGCGGCGGAACAATCTTTTTCAGCCTGGAGAAACACAATATATTGGGAAAGTTGTTTGTTTAACTACTAAATACAGTATAGTTTTCGCGGATTTGTTGTCAACATCTTTTTTGAAAAACAGGGTGTTTTTGCGTCGCAGAAAGCCCTTCCCGGCCCGGGATTTCGGACCGGGAAGCCAGTGTTTTTTACTGCGCGGCCTTGTAATTTTTGGCCACAGCCTGCCAATCAACGATATTCCAGAAGGCTGCGATGTAATCCGCGCGGCGGTTTTGATACTTGAGGTAATAGGCGTGTTCCCAGACGTCAAGGCCGAAGATGGGCTTGCCTTTGAAATCCGAGACATCCATGAGAGGGTTATCCTGATTGGGGGTGGACCCGATGACAAGCTTCCCGCCGCTGACGACGAGCCAGCTCCAGCCGCTGCCGAAACGACCGAGGCCGGCTTGGGCGAATTTTTCTTTGAAGGCATCGAAGCTGCCGAAATTTGAGTTGATCGCCGCAGCCAGTTCGCCCGTCGGCTGTCCCCCACCCTTGCCGTTGAGCAGGGTCCAAAACAGGGAATGATTGATATGCCCGCCGCCATTGTTGCGCACGGCGGTGCGGATGGCCTCGGGGAGCGAGGAAATGCCAGAGATCAACTGTTCGATGGTTTTAGATTCCAATTCGGGTTTTCCTTCAAGGGCCTTGTTGAGATTGGTCACATAGGCCTGATGATGCTTGCCGTGGTGGATTTCCATCGTTTTGGCGTCGATGTGGGGTTCCAGGGCATCGAACGCATACGGCAAATGGGGCAGCGAAAAAGCCATAAGTCCCTCCTTATGTAGAAGAATTCATCAGTGACAATTTTTTACGGCCTTGATAACGGCGTCATAATCCGGTTCGCGGGTGATTTCGTTGACGATCTGCTTGTATTGGATTTTTCCGTTGCCGTCGATGATGAACACCGCCCGGGAAAGGAGGCGCAACCCTTTCACCAAAACGCCGAACGCCTCGCCGAAGGAGGCGTAACGGTAATCGGAAAAGGTCTGCACCTTGTCGCTGCCCGTCGCCCCGCACCACCGCTTTTGCGCGAAAGGGAGATCCATACTGATGGTCAAAATCTTGACATTGTCTCCTAACGCTGCGGCTTCTTTGTTAAAACGCTTGGTCTGCAGATCACAGACAGGTGTGTCCAGCGACGGGACAACGGAAACGATGCACGTTTTGCCTCGGAATGACGACAACTTCACCTCGGACAGGTCGTTGGCCACCAGTGTCGCGTCCGGGGCCTCCTGACTCACGGCAACATCCTTGCCGAGTAAGGTCACAGGGTTCCCCTTCATCGTCACAACATTGGTGCGCTCTTGCAGGGCTTGCATGGTTAACTCCTCTCGATAAAACGTTTGAACGGTGAAAACTCTGAGTCAAAGGCTTTTTTGTTCATGGGTTCTTCTTTTGCTGCGGATGAATGGGTTTAAAAATTCATTCTGACGTGCGAAGCGTAGTTATCTTACAATCTTTCCTCAATTTGTCAACAGAGCAGAAAAAGACGGCGCGAGGCTCGACGGTTACGGGATGATTTTGATCCCCAGCCACAACGCGAAAACCCCGGCGGCAACACTCAAAACGGCATTGGTCACGGCCAAAACGACTTCATGACGCTGAACAAGGGTCACGGTCTCCAGCCCGAACGCGGAAAATGTCGTGAACCCGCCCAGCAGTCCGGTAAAAAGGAAAATCCTGATCTCGGGGTTGAAAAAATCGTGTTTTTCCACCAGCCCGGCGAGAATCCCGGCGACGAGGCACCCCGCGACATTCACCACAAACGTGCTCAACGGAAATCTCCAATCCGGGACACCGTGCAAAATCCATCCCCCGATCTTGTACCTCAAAATCGCCCCGAAACAGCCGCCAATCCCGACCAACGCAAGATGTTTCATGACAGGATCCTTTCTTAGGGACTGTTCTTTTTCTCCATCGACGCGGTCACCGCGAGAATCACCGCGCCCGCCATGATGCAAACGTCGGCGAGATTGAAAACCCCGGTCCGCAGCGGCCCGATCCCCATGTTGAGAAAATCGACGACATGCCCGTGATACAGCAACCGGTCCACGAGGTTGCTCACCCCGCCGGCAAAAAAGAGCGCAATGGCAAAAACAACCGACGGAGACGCTGTCCTGGAAAACAGCGCGTAGCCGAGCAGTCCCAGCAGGATCACTCCCGTAAACCCGTTGAACAACATCTGCCGCCAGAACTCCGGCAGAGACGCGCCGAGACTCAAGAACGCGCCTTTGTTGTTCGCAAGTTGCAGCCGGACCGTATCGCCGAGAAAAGAATGCGACTCATGGCGCGACAGACGGGCCTGGGCTATGGCTTTCGTCGTCCGGTCGACCCCTAAGCACCCTGCCAGCACCAGAGAAATCACAATTAATCGTTTTCCGAAATCCATAAAAAATCCTCGACGCTGCCCACGCGCCGTCTCTAATATCCCGCCGGTTCGCCTTTGAGGGTTGAAAAAAGTTCCGCCAGCCACCGTGAACTCTTTCCCCAGTCGAACATCTGTCCTTTGATCTCTATGGCCCCATCGACACGCGTGCCGCCGCCAACCCGGCGCGCGCCGACATACACCGTCCCGGGCCGGAACCAGAGGTCCGACGGCCATCCCGCTTCAAGG
The DNA here is from genome assembly GCA_964361085.1 of uncultured Planctomycetales bacterium. Classification (GTDB taxonomy): domain Bacteria; phylum Omnitrophota; class Gorgyraeia; order Zapsychrales; family JANLHA01; genus CAYHZK01. The sequence continues at coordinate 8,365 of CAYHZK010000020.1, read as the reverse complement.
AGGCAGCCGTCGGAAAACTGCCGCACCTTCGTCAACGATTGTCCATGCCGGGCGAAAAAACAAAGGACGGAGACGATCACCTTTCCCGGAGGGATGGGCAGAGTTTCGGAATGCTCTTTCTGGACATTGATCCCTAACGCGGCATAGATGGATCGCGCGGCCGCCCCCGCCGTTTGAAGAGACACGTCCGACGGAAAAACTTTGTCGCAGAGGGCAAGAAAACCCTCTCCGGGCAGCGGCCGCTTTGCCATCGCCGCGTAACAGGCGATCAGGTCGCGGACTTCCGGGATGCGGATGAGGACGTCGCAGCGGGTTTCTTCGTACCAATACGCCGGAGGAGAGAGTTTGCCGTCGCCGCTTTCTGCAGCCCCCAGCGCCATATCATCCAATTGACGGACTTCGTCTTCGCTTAAGGGTTCATCCATCACTTTTAAAATTTCCTGCGCTCTGCCGTAATCGGATTCGTGAACGAGGAGCCGGATTTCCCCCATACCCAGCGTCAGATGCGGCCGGGATCCTGCCGCGTCATCGGTAGAAACAATAGCCTGGATGCCGGCGTTTTTCAGCAGACCCTGGGCCATTTGCGCCTCGTGTTTATGAAAATAGACTCTGATCACCTGAAACGTTGACATGAGCCTCCTGAGAGTCAAGGCAAGCCGGGAGTCCCCCTTACCGCGAGCAGAGTTGGGAGGCTTTGGTTTTGAGGGATTGCATGAGCTCGACGAAAGCCTTTTCAAAGGCCGCCACACCATCGTCGAGGAGTTTGCGGCAGATGTCGTCTAAGTCGATCCCGGCGGCGCGCAGCGATTTCACAATCTCCTGAGCGTCGCGGGCATCGCCCAACAAGGCGGCCTGGACCGTCCCGTGATCCATAAAGGCCTTGAGCGTTTTCTCCGGAACGGTGTTGACGGTGTCCGGGGCAATGAGTTCGGCGACATATTTGACGTCGCTGTAGGCGGGATTTTTGGTTGAGGTCGAGCCCCAAAGCACGCGCTGGATTTTGGCACCCTTGCCGGCCAATGCCTTGAAAACAGGACCGGAAAATAATTCCCTGGACCGTTCTAAAATCAGTTTGCAATTGGCGACAGCGGCCTTGCCTTTCAAGGCGGACAGATTTTTTTTGTCCAGCATGTCGTCGACCACGGAATCGACGCGGCTGACGAAGACGCTGGCGACTGAAGCGATCGCGCTGAGGTCATTCGTTTTTCGCGACAACCTCTCCAGTCCCTTTAAAAAAGCCCGGGCGGTGTCGTCGTACTGTTTCAACGAAAAGATGAGCGTGACGTTCACATTGATGCCGTCGGACAGGAGCTCCTCGATGACAGGAAACCCCGCCTGGGTGGCCGGGACTTTGATCATCACATTCGGACGGTTGACTGTTTTGAAAAGCCGCCGGCCTTCCGTAATGGAGGCGCCGGTGTCGTCGGCCAATTCGGGATTGATCTCGAGGCTCACGTAGCCGTCGAAGCCCCGCGTCGTTTTGTAAACAGGCTCAAAAAGATCGCAGGCGTCCTGAATGTCCCTGATCGTGAGCTCGTCATAAATTTCAAACGTGGATTTGCCCGCCTCTTTGAGCTTGAGGATCTTCGGGTCGTAATCGCTGCCCTGGCTGATGACCTGATTAAAGATCGACGGGTTGGAGGTCATGCCGCGCAGCCCGTCGTCAATCCATTTCTTAAGGGCGCCGCTTTCGATGAGAGAACGGTTGATGTAATCAAGCCAGATGCTCTGCTTGAGTTCCGCAAGCTGATGAAGTCTGGTCATCCCTTCACCTCTTTTTTTCTCTTGATCGCCTTTCGCGCGGCGGCGGCGATATCGACGTCTTTCAAATGATAATGCTTTAAAAGTTCCTGCGGGGCCCCGCTCTCGCCAAAAACATCCATCACCGCGACCATTTCCATCGCGACCGGACATTCCCGCACCAGGACCTCGGCCACGGCACTCCCCAGCCCGCCGTGGATCTGGTGTTCCTCGGCGGTCACGATCGCGCCCGTTTCCCGGGCCGCTTTGACAATGGCGTGGCGGTCAATCGGCTTGATCGTGTGCATGTTGATGACGCGGGCCTCGATCCCTTCTTTTTTTAAAATCTCCGCGGCCTGCAGGGACTCAAAAACCATGAGCCCGCACCCGATCAGCGTCACGTCCCCGCCTTCGCGCATGACGTTGGCCTTGCCGATTTCAAAAGGATCGTTGTCTTTCGTCAAAACGGGAAACGGCGCGCGGGAGGTGCGCATATACATGGGGCCATTGTGCGCGACGAGAGCGCGGGTGGCCTTGCGGGTTTCGATGTCGTCGACCGGACAGAGCACCTTGATATTCGGCAGCACCCTCATGATCGCGATATCCTCAAGACACTGGGCCGTGGCCCCGTCTTCGCCGACCGTAAGGCCGACGTGCGAGCAAACCACCTTGACGTTGCGGTTATTTAAACACACATCGATCCGCAGCATGTCATACGCGCGGTTGGTCAAAAAAACCGCAAAGGAACAGGCAAACGGAATGAATCCCAAAAAACTCATCCCCGCCGCGGTCCCCACCATATCCTGCTCGGCGATCCCCAGGTTGAAAAACCGTTCCGGAAACGCCTTTTTAAAATATTCCGCGCGGGTCGCGTCTTCCAAATCGCCGGACAGGACAACGATCTTAGGGTTTTCCCTGCCTAATTCCACCAGTTCGTTGCCGAATCCCTCGCGTGTGGCAATCATCTCCGTCATCTGGACCGTCTCCTCTATGCTTTTGTGCCTGACGCCAACTGTTCCAGAGCCTTTTTCAACTGTTCTTCATTGGGCGCCTTGCCGTGCCAGCCGGCCTGCCCTTCCATAAACGCCACACCCTTGCCCTTGACCGTGTGGGCGATAATCATCGTCGGTTGGTCTTTAAAATTATCGGCCTCGTCCAGCGTCCGAATCAGTTCCTTAAAATCATGTCCGTCCACTTCAACGGTGTGCCAGCCAAAACTGTTCCACTTCGACGCCAGCGGTTCCAGATTCTTGATCTGATTGGTGGGGCCGTTCTCCTGCACTTTATTATAATCAATGATCGCGCAGACGTTATCCAGCTTATAGTGCGGAGCGGTCATGGCGGCCTCCCAGACCGATCCCTCCTGAATCTCGCCGTCGCCGAGAAGGCAATACACCTTAAAATCTTTTTTGAGCATCTTCGCGGCCAGGGCGATGCCGTTGGCGACCGCCAGCCCATGCCCCAGTGAACCGGTATTAAACTCAATCCCCGGGGTCCTGAAGTCGACGTGCCCCTGGAGGTAGCTGCCGAATTTGCGCAGCCTCAACAACTCTTCTTTCGGAAAATATCCGGCGCGGGCGAGGGTGACATAGGCCACCGGCGAGCAATGCCCTTTCGAGATGATCAGCCGGTCGCGGTCTTCCCACTGCGGGTCCTGAGGCCGGTGGTTCATCTTGTAAAAGTACAAGGACGAAAAAATCTCAACCGCCGACAGCGACCCGCCGGGATGGCCGGATCCGGCGCGGTTCAGAACTTCCAGAATCTCCTTGCGGATCTGAAAGGCTTTTTCTTTTAGCGAATTGATATCTGCGGTTTTGTTGTTCACGTTCTCTCCTCTTGAAAGCGCGCCCCAAGTATATTGAAATCCTTTTTCTTAGTCAAGACACAACCTCTCAATTCTTAACAACCCTCACCAGCGCTTCGGACAACTGATTGCGGCGGAGTTTGCGCACGACAATCGCCAGGCCGTCCTTCTCGAACGTGTCCCCGCCTTTCAACTCCATTTTTTTGATCGCGTAGCACCATTCCGCCAGCGTCGGAGGCTTAACACCCGGGAGGGCAGTCACCGCGACACCCGTCGTTGCAGCAATTTTATCGATCAGGACCCCGCCCCCCATGATCCAGCCGTCAAGATAGGGATGGATATAATTGGGCAAACGGTCATATTCATCCTGGATCTCGCCGACCAACTCCTCGAGAATATCTTCCAGCGTCACCATTCCCAAAACAATCGCCTTGTCATCCTTCACCACGGCGATATGGATTGAGCCCTGAATCATCTCTTCCAGTACCGCCGAAATCCATGACCCGGCGGGGTACGAGGTGATCGGACGGACAATACCTTTCAGTGTCGGATCCACAGGGTTGGCATGCAGGGCAAAAACAATATCTTTGAAATTCACATATCCCACGATCGACTGAGGATCCCCCTCCCGGGAGCACACCGGAAAGCGCGTGTGCATATCCAGATGCGCCCGAATCAGGGCCTCGGACAAGGTGAGATGCAGAGGGATCATGAACATCGCGGAAGCCGGGATCATGATATCCTTCACCGGGCGGATGGAAAGTTCGCTGGCGGAATGGACGATCTTCTCTTCGCGGGCGCTGATCATGCGCGACGTTCGCGCCATCGAAGCCACGGCCTTCAGCTCATGGATATGCGTCGATTCGTAAGTCCCGGCCTTTTTGATATTCCGGGACCCGGCGGCGGTGATCACCTTCACGATCTTCTCAAAAAGCGTGACGAGCGGGAAAAAAACAATATAGAGAAACTTCATCGGGGCGGACAGTTTTAGACACACCCACTCCCTGTTATAAAGAGCAATGGTCTTGGGGACAAGTTCCCCAAAAATAATCGTGGTGGCGCTCAAAGGGACAATGAACAAGGCCAGGGCCCAGAATTCAGCCCAAAACAGCGAAAATTGAAAACGCTCCTGCAGATACGGTGAAAAGGCTTCGTCAGCCCCGGCACCGCCGAGCGCGGCGGCAATCACCCCGACGAGGGTGATGCCCAGCTGAATCACCGCGAGGCTCGCCTCGATCCGTTCCTTCATGAAGACCGCTTCCTCGGCGCCTTTTTTCTTCTGCTGCGCCAACGCGGTCAATCGCGCGCGGGACACGGCGGCCAAGGCCATTTCATAAGCCGCAAAAACCGCGTTCAACCCCAGCATGACAAGGATAATCAAAAGCGTATATGTGAAAAACACGAGGAAGGACTCCTTAACTTTCCCGCACGATCGTTGTGACGGACAGGCAGATTATAACACACAACAAAAAATAAAAAAGTTCAAACTCAGGCCTTATCGACACAAAAGGCCCCGTCAAAGAAACGGAGCCCGCATAAAAAAATGGGCCATGCAGGACTCGAACCTGCCACCCTCTGATTAAGAGTCAGATGCTCTACCGGATGAGCTAATGGCCCCCAAATTGCAAAATGACAAGCCCTTATTATATCCAATATCGAGGAAGAGTAAATTGATTTTTCTGCGCCTATTTTTTCTGCGCCTACGGCATTTCTTTTAAATATTGGTCTTTGTAATAGCCCCCCAGGTCTTTCGGTTTATGTTCGTAGGGCAGAAATTTATCCCGCCAGGCTTTGGCTTTTTTGCAGTGGGGGTTGGTTTTGTTTTGAATCGGGCAGTACCGGCGCTCGATTTCGTTGGTGAAGGCCAGGGTCCACTGCAGCGTCCCGTTGGCCCACTCGCAGTATTCGCACCACATTTTATCGAGCAGGGTCAGGTGAGGAATTTTGTGCCGGTCGTAATTATAAAATCCTCTGGTGTCCATCTGCTTCTGGTTGCGGATCCAGAAATACAGCCGGCTGAAAATCTGCATATAAAGATACAGCGGCACCAGAAAAAGGCTGAACGAAACGATGAGCGGATAACCAAGGAGAGGCGTCAAATCGCCCAAGCGCTGCCGGTGCCCGGCGCATTTTTCCATGTCCGCCAGATGCTGTTGAATACTGACATTATTGTGCTCCATCTCTCCCTCCCCTTCAAAATAGCGGTTTAAAAATCTCCTGGTTTTGCTGCAACTCGGGGGACAAATATTTTTTGAGTTTTGCGCGGATCAGTTTGTTGAGGGCGGTGTCGCCGGACTGACCGGCCTGGATGCCGCCCAGTTGAAGATAAGCCGCGTTCAGCGTGATCATCGAGTAGAGCCATGCTTTATTTTTCTGCTCGATGACATTCTGTTCCTTGACGATGTCGGCGTAGGTCCGCGCGATCGCCTCGAAGATCTGCAGGTTTTCCTCCGGGAAATCGCTTCGCTCCAGCTCGGCAAGGCTGGCCTCCAGCGATCGGTCGTCGACATCCGCAAGCAACTGCCTGGAGGCCTTGAGGCGTTCGATCTGAGTTGAGGTGAACCGCGTTTGTCCAGCGGCAAGCGACGGAACGAGAAAAAAAATGATGAACAGCCCAAAAAAAAGTTTATTCATGCTCTCCTCCATTAAAATTTTTTTTCTACTCCGACAACTTCACAATCGTGCCCTTGCGGCGGGCCTGGTAAAAGGCGTATCGCATCACGCCCAGGCCCACCGCCAGATAAAACACAACGAGCCCAAAACCCTTGAACAAAAGGTGGCTCATTCCGCTGTCAAAGCCGAAGCTCTGCCGGAAATATTCCAGAAAATACGTGATCGGAATCCCTTCGGCCATCGCCCTGAAAAACGGTGACAGTGTCGTGACCGGATAATAAATCCCGCACAGGAGCATAAACAAATAGGCGAACATCCAGGCCGTGATCTCGGCCTTCTGCCCATATATTAAGAGAAGCACGCTGACCAGCAGCCCCAGCAAAAGCGCGCAGGCGAAGATTCCCCAAAGGAAAATCCCGGTGACAACCACCGGGGGAAAGCGGAAATCAAACATAAGAACCGCGGCCAGGCTCAAAACGCCGAAGACCACCAGGCCCCGCGCGATCCCCGTGACCCAGGAGCCGAACAAATTTTCGCTGATCCCAACCGGGGTCAGGGCCGTATGCTTCATGCTCTTGGACCAGACCTCGTAAAGCAAACTGTACGCCACATCCAGCTGTGTGACCTGCAGCACGCCGGCGGCGATCGCGCCCGTCAGCACAAAATCCATGGCCTTTTCCTGAAGCTCCAAAAAATCCCCCATAAGACCAATCGAGATGACACTCACGATCGGCCAGAATAAAAGTTCGGCAAAGGCGAAAAAATTACGCACGGCAAAAATCGCATTGCGCTGCGTGAACGCGAAACAGCGGTTGAACCAGCTGTTAAGACTCGAACTAAAAACAGCCGGCTCCATCGGATGAGCTAAGGCGATGGAGCGGCCCGACGGACCCATCGGGCCGGGATGGAGGGGCAGCCCGCCTTTCGCAAGCGCAATAAAAACCTCTTCCAAATCTTTCTTGCCCGTCACGCGTTTCAACTCCTCCACCGGCGCCAAATGCAGAACCTTCCCCTGCTTGATAAACGCAACACGCCGGCACATCATCTCGGCTTCCTGCATATTGTGAGTCGTCAGAAGGACCGTCACCTTAGCGCTCCTGATGATGTCGACGATGATCTTCCGGGTTTTCGCCGCCACATCCGGATCCAGGCCGATGGTGGGCTCATCAAAAAAAATGAGCCGGGGAGAATTGAGCAAGGCCTTGGCGAGAGACAAACGCTGTTTGGTCCCGCTCGAAAGCTCATCAAAACGGCGTTTTGCGTAATCTCCCAGAGAAAACATCTCGATCAAATCATCGAGCCGCTTGCGCAGGGGCCGGCCCGACAACCCGTAAAGCCGCCCATAAAATTGCAGATTTTCCTCGATGGTCAAACACCACGGAAAATTCGGATACCCGGACGACATATTCAACAGGCCGCGCAAACGGTTAAAATTGCGGGGCACGGATGGAATGCCTAAAATCTCGACCCGGCCGCTGTCCGGCAAGAGCAGGGTGGAAAGCACATTCAAAAACGTCGTCTTGCCCGCACCGTTGGGACCCAGAATCCCCAAAATTTCACCCTCATAAACCTCGAGACTCAAGTCATCCAGGGCCGTGATCCGTCGGGCGTCTTTATGATGCCCCGAAAAGATTTTGAAAAGATGCTCGGCTTTGATAACGGTTGTCATCGTGTAAAATGTTTTGCGCAACGGCCTGAGAGTTTCCCATGGCTATATCTTTTTGATATAATACCACTCATTAATTTTTCAAAATCATAAAACTTAAGAAATATCTTTAAAATTGAAATCAAGAGCCGTTTCAAAATACTTTTCACCGATCCGTTCCTCATTTCAGGTCTCTTACCGTTTCCCGATCCATTTTACAGAGGGCAGTTTTAAAAAAGGCAACCCTCTCTTTTCGGATGTGATCCGTTCCGGCGGAGACCATTCCCGCCATCGCGTCTTCTTTGTTATCGATAAAAACGTGGCCCATGGGCATCCTGACCTGACGGCATCGTTATCCCGCTACTTTTCTCACAACTCATCCCGTTTGGAGCTTGTTGCCGACCCGATGATCATTCCCGGCGGGGAATCGTGCAAGAACAACCCTTCCCTGCTGAAGAAAATATACCGAGCCGTTGACCGTCATAATCTTTGCCGGCATTCTTACATCGTTGCCGTCGGCGGGGGCGCCCTTGTTCCGGCGCCGGCACAGCTCGAACGCCGCG
>CAYHZK010000019.1:0-18487 GCA_964361085.1 uncultured Planctomycetales bacterium | reverse complement strand
ACGCGGTATCGCATAACGCCATAGGCCATGAAGGGAAAGCCGCGGGCATAAACGCAAAAATACGTGCCGCCGCCCAAAACAGGAATAGAATCGCAAGCGGCAAGCCGCTTAAGGTTGGGAGGCCCGTCCAATTCATCACAGCGGTTAAAAGAAACCCGGCCACGACCGCCATGGTGAACCCGAAAACCATCTCATGACCGTGCCAGACGGTCAACGGCATGGTTACAAAGATATTCCCTCCAGCCACATAAAATACAAGCCAAAAACCCATGGACAGGACGGCATGCACAGCGGCTCCCAGAAAAAAAATGCGGAATCCGGTCTGCAAAACAATCGGGCAATTTAAAGGCCGGCCATTGATGCTTTTTCTTTCCATAAAATTTTTTGCTCGCAATCTGTTCGCAAAGCGTATGGTAGCACAAAATACAAAAGCCAGCTAATGGGATAACTCACTAACTGGCTTGTCCTTGTATTGGTTGCGGGGTCGGGATTTGAACCCGAGACCTTCAGGTTATGAGGGATTCAAACGATCTTGATGGTGATTGATGATTTTATCTATCTCTTAACGGTGTTAGGAGTTGGGGCGAGTTGACTTGCTTGCTGTTATCCCGCTTTTGCCCCTGTTCTGCTAGCACAGTGCTAGCAGAAAGATTAAAGAAAATCAGCCCTTTATCTCAGCATAAGGCGCTTGGGCAAAACGAATTCCCAGCGAACGAATCATTTCCTTGCCCCGTACGGTCAGATCCGTTATAAACAAAAACTGCTCACGACTCTCTTTCACATACGCCTTAAGCCGGTAGTGTGTTCCCCACGGCTTCTCGAATATGATGACAACGACAGGAGTTTCGGGTTTGCGGTAAGGACTATTTTCCGCGACTTTTGTTAAGCGGCTGCGGACCAAAGAGGCATCATGCTCCGGATGCAGGTAGAAATCCGCAACGCACAAAAGGCTCCGGTTACCGCTTGAAGCGTTAAAGATGTTCGTCGACCAAAGACGCAGATGCGGAATAAAAACTTCAGTATCATCGGGAGTCACGATCCGCACCGCCCGCATATCAATGGACTTGACCTCTCCGTAGATCCCGTCAACCTCGATCCAATCCCCGGGCTGGTAAGTGTTTTCCAAAACGGTGACCAAGCCGCCGGCAAGACAGCTTGCGTAATCTTTAAACGCAAAAGCAAATGCCACCCCGGCGCTGGCAACAAGTGCTATAACATTTTGAAATTTTGGTTCAATGAGGATAGGGACAATGCTGACAACGGCGGCGATCGCAATAGCTAAGCGGGATATCGGAATAAACCGCAAAATAAAAAGGCGAAGCTTGGCTGGAGCTTTCTCCGCCAGATGACGCATGCTCCAACGGATAGCCTCGGCAACAACCCAAGCCAAAACAAGCACTCCCAAAACAAGAAGCATGTCTTCCCAAGTCAATTTCCTCAAAAAACTCCATGTACTTATATTCTCATTCATAATATTTGTTCGATCATTCTTTTTTTACCAACTTTTTTATCTCGCCTAATTGTTTGTTCACTTCGTTAATATTAAGATTGTTTTTATAAGACATGATAATGAGTTTAACAGATACCAATAAAACACCGCCCTCCAACAAAATATCGCGGCTTAATCCTTTTAAGAAAAGGGAAACAGTAAAAAGAAGAAATGTAATAACGATTACAACGCCTGATGCTGTATCCAAACGCTCTCTTATTTTTAAAAAATAACTATTCATAAAGCTTCGCCTAAATTGAATTTTAGAGCCTAAGGTCTGCGCATACGGCCGATGATAAGAGTCCATCCGTCGGATCGCAGGTGACATCTTCGCCTTCACTGACACCGGAAACATCCGCTTCGATGCCGACGTCGGCTTCTCCGCCGGCAGTTTCACCGGTTGTGTCAACCTCCGCAGTAAGATCAGACGGCATCGGAACAGCTGTCTGGGCGGGCCGGGGTGTTATGTCTGCGCTCTCGACGACATCTGATTGAGTCACATCGGTGGCGCTTCCCACTTCTGTTTCGGCAGCAATTGTATCTCCAACGGCAACATCCGCGTCAATAATTTGTCTCTCCTCAAGTTCACCGCTGGTATCAACCGTCGCATCGGCTTCAACCGCGCCTGATTCCGGATTGACATTGACATCAGCACCAACGATAGGATTGCTTGAAGGTTCAGAGGTTTCTTGCGCGCTGTCTGATTCTGTCGTCACAGGATTGGTTGTTTCTTGTGGCGGCGTTTCGATTTGAGTTGACCCGCTGGTTTGCCGGGTTTGACCTGATATTGTTACATCAGCGCCTTCAACAACTTCTTGCCCAGTTATTTCAGAAGCGCTGCCAACTTCAGCGTCAACTGTCGTAACATCTTGCGCTCCGAGGTCGGCATCAAAAATTTGTCTATCTTCTAGCTCACCGGTGGTATCAACAGTCACATCGGCTTCGACTGTCCCCGATTCTGGATTAACGTTGACATCTGTTTCAACAATAGGATTGGAATCTTCCGTAGGTCCGGTACCCCCACCACCTGTCGAGGTTTCCCCCGTTCCGGTTTCGCCTGCGCCGCCTCCAATATCAATCGGATTGTTAACCGGATCAGATGGAGGTTCGATTGGCGTCGTTTCCACAGGATTTGTTATCTGTCCAGCGCCGGTTTCACCCGTGTTGACTTCAACTGAACCGCCCGTTTCCGTCGGAACAGTTGGAGCTTCGCCTGGTTGCGTATTTGAAGAATCACTAGTTCCGTTTTCACTTCCAACAGTACTTGAATTACCTGCATTATTTGTTTGTCCCGTATTCGTGTAAATGTTACCGTGATTTTCCGTCGTGCTGACAGATGACGCAGAATTTATCCCGGCTTTTTTAGTGCCTTGAGAAGAACTGATCGTTTTATGCGCACTGGTCGGTGCCGTTCCCGGCGCTTGAATCCGGCTTCCTTGTTCCATGCCACCGATGGCACGATCAACGGTTGTTTGTCTTTCATCCTCGGCGAACACAAAAGAGGAAATCATAAGCAATCCAACTACGCTAAAAATAATTTTCTTCATATTTTTATCTCATTTTAAAATGAAAAAATAACTTCCATTCCCGCGATATGCCGTGTGCGGTCAAATAAATCATTATCATTTTGTGAATTGATAAAACGATAGAAAACTCTCGTTGCCAGTCCCGGCTTCCAATGATGGGTCAAGCCTGAATAGACATCCCAACGCTTATCATGCCGGTCTGTTGTATCCAACGATGACAAAGATATAAAATCAGGATACGTTCCCCAATCAAATCCCGTCGATAAATCAATGTCTGTCTTGGGACAAAAAGAAAGTGGCGCATGAATGCCGATTCTTGCCAGAGCGCCATTGCGATTAAAATTCTCTCCTCGGGCTTGATTGAAATTACCTTCACCTTTAATAAAGAAGAAGCTCTTTAAATCTTGCGTATAAAAATATTGTGTGACGCCAATGGCTTCACGGATACCATCGCGGGATGTCTGATCAGGATTGGACCCGTCCGGACCATAATTTAAAACACCGAAACGCCCATAAAAATGCGTCTGCGTCTTTGGCCAAAATGAAGTGTCCGCGCTCACAAAAAAACGATTCACAATCGAAAACAAATCGCTTCGTAAAAAATTGGCCCGAAAATCATAACGGCTTCCAAGAAGAAATGAACGTGCCCCGAGGAATGTCCGTTTCTTCGTATCGACAGCAAATCCCTGCGATGTAAAATCGACATCTTCCGCTCCATGACTGTGCGAATATTGCTGGCCGATATAAAGCACATCAATCCGAGAATTTTTTTCCAACTTCACAGGATACCCCACAGTCAATTCAAATAAATAAAGAGCAGCCGCCCTTTTACTTTTCGCTAAAAAATCCTTATCATCGGGTAACAGCAAAGGATTGCTGTCATAAAAAACACCTGTCTTTCCTATAATATAAGATTTCTTTTTGACCGGTTTGGGGGCATTGCGGACATTGCGGTGGAGGCGGTTTAATTGCGCCTGCGCCCAATGCCGATATTCCGTCGAGCGCGCGTGCGCGGCCACATAACGTAATTCTTTTCCCGCCTTTTCAAAATGATTGCCTTTGAGATAAGCCAAACCTAGAAATAACCGCGCTGGGATATCATTGGGATGAGCAGCTAAAATTTCTTGATATTGTTGAATGGCTTTTTGATATTGATTGAGCTTCTCTAACGTCAAAGCCCGGTAACGCAAAACAAGCGCATCGTGAGGATATTTTTTCAAAAGCGCATCCGATTCCTTCAGCGCTTGATCGTATTCTTTTTTCTGGAAAGATTTGATGAAATCGGTGGCAAGAAATTCTTTAGAAGTAATCTGCGCCGCGAAGGAGGAAAAACTCAAAAAAAGCGCAGAAAAGAAGATTACAGAAGCCATGAAAAATTTAGGCAATGAGTCCTTTTTGTGGACGTCCAAATTATAATAAAATTAAAAGAATTTATATTTAATTTTATTTTATCACGTTGGGGGGAATGTCCATGACCTATTTGAACTATTTGCTGATTCAATGTATCTCTTTATTTTATTAGTAGGGTGGCCATCCCACTCGAAAAGCTATGTGGAGTTTATTTTTTCTGAATATGTCGCTAATCCACCCTGGAGTAAAACCTATGTCGCACATGAGCTGTCTTTTGTCCTTAGGACTCAACCGAGTTTGCAGAGTACGGATGACATTTGCATCCACATTGTCCTTCCCCAAATACCTCAACGCCTGAATGACTAATCCGCTGATTCTTCCTGCGGTTGCCATATAAAAAGTTGCGGTCTTCTTAAAAACGATCCGTTGATTTCCAATAGACACTGTTCGCCCTGATCCATCCGTCAAAAAAACGATTTTGGCGGGGACCTGCTCACTTAACCCCAGAATATTCATTTACACTTTATTCCGACTTCCAGCTCTTGGCTCAACATGGTCGAACGCTGGTTCAGGGAAATCACCGACAAACGCATTCGCCGCGGCTCCTTCAAAAATGTTCCCGAATTAATCGACGCCATTACGCAATATCTCGAGAATCACAATCAGAACCCTCGCGTCTTCATCTGGAGCGCGTCGGTCGAGCGAATTATGACAAAGATCACCAAATGTAAAGAAGCGTTAGATTCACTACACTAGCACAGTGCTAGCACGGCGGGTTTTCGACGGGGAGTACAAAAACAAAACCCTCTGTAAACACTAGGTTCACAAAGGGTTAAGTTGGTTGCGGGGTCGGGATTTGAACCCGAGACCTTCAGGTTATGAGCCTGACGAGCTACCAGACTGCTCCACCCCGCGCAATGTAAAGAGCTGTGTTAGAGTTGGTCCGGTTTTGGGGTTTCCGCGTTGGTGGCTGGGGTAATCTTGTAGATCACCTCGCCTTTGCGAATGAGGCCCATTTTTTCGCGGGCCACCTTCTCTAAATAAACCGGATCTTGCTCCAGAAGGCGCTTTTCTTCGGTCAGCTTGATCTTGCGTTCTTTGAGGATCTGAACCTGTCGTTCGTAATCGATGTTGCGTTGTTTCAGGTCCTGCAATTTTGTGTACGACGGTAAAAACAAAAATAATACAAAGAGCGTGATGACAAACAGCCAGATGGCATTTTTGATCATACGAGCTCAGCCAATGACTAATAAATCTTGCCCCACAACGAACCGGCGTAAACGGCTTTGTCTTTCAACTCTTCTTCGATGCGCAAAAGTTCATTGTACTTGGCCAGGCGGTCCGTGCGTGATAAAGAACCAGTCTTGATCTGCCCGACCCCGGTCGCGACGGCCAGATGGGCGATCGTCGTATCCTCGGTCTCTCCGGAACGGTGCGAGATGATCGAGGTGTATTTGTTCTTTTTGGCTAAATTAACGGTCGCGAGAGTCTCGGACAGGCTGCCGATCTGATTGACTTTGACTAAAATCGAATTGCCGACACCCTTGCTGATCCCTTCCTGGAGGCGCTTGACATTGGTGACGAAAAGGTCATCTCCGACGAGCTGAAGTTGTTTGCCCAATCTCTGGGTCAGGGCCTTCCAGCCGGTCCAGTCGTTTTCGTCCAGGCCGTCTTCGATGGAAACGAGCGGATAATTTTTGGCCATCTGGGCGTAAACCTCAATCATCTCCTCGGCGGAATTGAGCTTGCCGTTGTAGTCATACTTGCCGTCTTTGTGAAAGGACGAGGACGCGGCATCGAGCGCGATAAAGATATGCTTGCCCGGTTTGTAACCGGCTTTTTCGACGGCCTCGATGATGAGGGCCAGGGCCTCTTCGTTGGCGCTCAGGTTCGGGGCGAACCCGCCTTCGTCGCCGACGGAGGTGGAAAGGTTTTTGTCGTGCAAAATTTTCTTTAAGTTATGGAAGACTTCAGTCGCCATGCGCAGGGCCTCGGAAAACGTCGGAGCGCCGATAGGGGCGATCATAAATTCCTGAATATCAAGGTTATTGTCGGCATGAACGCCGCCGTTGAGGATGTTCATCAGAGGAACAGGAAGGATGCTGGCCTTGCTGCCGCCCAAATATTTGTACAGGGGCTTGCCTTTATCCGCCGCGTCGGCCTTGGCCACGGCCATGGAAACGCCCAAGATCGCGTTGGCGCCAAGTTTGCCCTTGTTTTCGGTACCGTCGAGTTTGATGAGGATATTGTCGACGGTTTCGTAGCAGGGCTCTTTGCCTTTGATGGCCTTGGCGATGAGGGTATTGACGTTATTGACGGCCTTCAGAACGCCTTTGCCCATATATTTGGACTTGTCGCCGTCGCGCAATTCGATGGCTTCGTATTCGCCGGTTGAAGCGCCCGACGGAACCGCGGCGCGACCAAAGGTGCCTGTATCTAAAAGGATATCGACCTCAACGGTCGGATTACCGCGGGAATCTAGAATTTGACGAGCTTTGACGGTCTTGATCTTGGACATGACACTGAGTTCCTTAAGCTGTTTTGTGGATCATTGACGCATATTCCGTAAGTAGATTTCTCAAAGGCCCTGACAAAATAACATAGTTGATTTTGAAAGTCAAGATTTATTCCGGCGGGCTAACCCTTTAATCACGAATTTATGATATACTTAACCCGGCATTTGTGATAATGTAAAAATCATTTTTAGTATTCAATATTTTCTAAAAGAAAAGCATGAAAAAGCTCACCGTCGTTCTAAAACTCTATTGGTTTAAAATCCTTCTTTTTACCATTTTTGCTATTGTCTTCACCCTCGCCGCCGTCTTTCTCTATTTTGCCGTCGATAATTTCTTCGGTCTCGAGTCTTTTAACCGTAGGCAAATTCTGGCCTATATGGGTTTCTTTTTTATCATCGGGATTTTTACCGCATTTATCCAGTTGCCCCTGTTTTTTGGCATGCAGTATTATTTTCTGCAAGGCGGCGGGATAGCCAAGATTCTTGGAGGTGATTCGGCGGAACAGGTCAGGCCGGATATCAGATGGGGCGATGTCATCGGGATGGAAAACGCCAAGCGAGACGCGTGGGAAATTGTTGAGTTTCTTAGGGATCAGACCCGGCTTAAGACAATCGGCGGGAAGATTATCAAGGGCACGATGTTCCTTGGCCCCCCTGGTTGCGGAAAAACTTATCTGGCTAAAGCTATTGCCACGGAGGCGGGGCTTCCTTTTTTATCAGCCGTTGGGAGTGACTTTGTCGGGATGCTGGTTGGACAGGGCGCGGCGAAAATGCGGTCTCTGTTCAAAAAAGCCAGAAAGATGGCGAGCATTTATGGAGGGTGCATCATTTTTATCGATGAAATCGACTCCTTTGCCATGCCCAGAAGGGCTGACGCAGGATTCGGTGGTCAAACCAGCCAAAACGCCACGATCAACCAATTTCTTACAGAATTAGACGGCTTGCGCAAGCAAGAAAACAATGTTGTTGTTTTCGCGGCGACAAATTTTAATGAATCAGAACTGGATCCGGCCATTGTCCGTTCCGGACGATTTGACCGCAAAATCCGCGTCGACTACCCCGGCACAGAAGATCGCGAAGATCTGATCCAGTTCTATATCAGCAAAATTAAATACGACCCTCAATGCAGAATCAGCACTCTCGCCAAGGAGACCATGTGGTTCTCGGCAGCCGACATCGACACGATGATCCGGGAGGCGGCAATCTTTGCGCAGAGAGAAAAACGGGACCAAGTCACCGACGGAGATATTCAAAAAGCCAAACAACATACGATCGCCATGCTGACTAAAAACGGTGGGCGCAACATCGCCTTCGCGCAACAGCATGTTCACTGGGAAGATATTTTGGGAATGGACTTGATTAAAAATGAAACATGGGAAATCGTCACCCGACTGCGCGATTACCGTCACAATAACGAAGCTGTCAATAAGCTTGCCAAGGCCTACCTCTTTATAGGCCCGCCCGGAACGGGAAAAACCTATTTTATTAAAGCCATTTCAACAGAAACACGATTTCCCATCATCCCCCTGTCAGCCTCCGAAGTCTTAGCCCTGAATTTTCAAGAAGGGAGAGAAACCGTCAAGCGGACCATGGAGGAAGCACGATCTCTGAACCGCACTGAAAAAGGATGCATCTTATATATCAGTAATATTGACGTGCTCGTCTGGGATGACCGGTCGGTCAGCTTTGGGGACCCTGTTCAGAATTTCTTTTTGAGCGAACTGGATACCATCCTCGACGAGGATAACAATATTTTTATTTTTGCCGAGACCAATATTCATGAAGACTCGCTGAGCAAACAACTGGTGAAACCAAATCGTTTTTCACAAAAAATATACTTTTATCGTCCCGGCTCCAAGGACCGTCAGCTTTTTATCCAACATTTTCTTCGCGATACCATGCACGATCTATCGATCGATATGGACCTGCTTGTCAAGAAAACCATGTGGTTCTCGGTTGTCGATTTGCGGAGCATGATCAGGGAAGCAACTTTACTTGCTCAAAGAGAAACTGTCTCGATCTCCAGCAATCATTTTCTTAAAGCCATCGAAAAGACCATTGAAATCATAGAAAAGGCAGCAGGGTCTTTTCTCATGGCCACACGCGTTAACGTCCCCTGGGAGAACGTCATCGGAATGGAGACGGCCAAAAAAGACGCATGGGAGATTGTAGAACTCATCAAAGATCAAAAACGACTCAAGCTGATCGGTGGAAAGATTATCAAAGGGACTCTGATGGCTGGGCCTCCCGGATGCGGAAAAACATATTTAGCCAAGGCCATCGCCACCGAAGCCCAACTTCCTTTTCTTGCTGTTTCCGGGAGCGAATTTGTCGGAATTTATATTGGCGTCGGCGCGCAGAGGATCAAAGATTTGTTCAAGGAAGCGCGATCCCTCGCCCGCGCTGAAGGAGGGTGCATTATTTTTATTGACGAAATCGACGCCTTTGCCCGGCCGCGAGGATGGGGCGGGACCGGCGGAGACATTGATCACAACGCGACGGTCAATCAGTTTTTGACCGAACTCGACGGACTGCGAAAGCAAGAAAACAACATTATTGTCCTTGCCGCAACCAACGTAAGTGAAAACGATCTTGATCCCGCGATCGTCCGTTCCGGCAGATTTGAACGCATAATTCATGTGGGATATCCGAATCTCAAAGAGCGGAAAGAAATTCTGGACTTCTATTTTAAAAATGTCAAAACCGACGATTCCCTAAAAACCGCCATGATCGCGCGCAAAATATTATGGTTTACTCCCGCTGATATTGACCATTTGATACGTGAGGCAGGATTAATCGCGTTAAGAAACAGCCGGGATTTTATTACGTTTAAGGACATTTCAGAAGCTTATGACAAGATCAGTTACGGCAGCAAATCAAATATCATTATGAACGATGAACAGAAAGAATGGACAGCCTATCATGAGGCAGCCCACGCGGTCATCGGCTATATCTTGCACCCCACCCACGACGTAATCAAGGCCACGATTATTCCACGCTCAGGCGCGCTTGGTTTTGTGGCCTGGCGGCCACGGGAAGAAGAACACGGGGTCAACCGGGAGTGGTATTTAGCTTCCATAAAACGGGCCGTGGCAAGCTATGCCGGAGAGATGATCAAATATGGCTCAACCGGCAGCGGCGTCGGGGGGAGTCCCGGATCAGATTTTTATACGGCAATTAATATTGCCCGTCGGATGGTATGGTGCTTGGGGATGGGAAAATCAAAACTCATTGGGGATTTTCATGCCATGACAACATGGTGGGATCGACACGATTACATTTCGGAAAAAACACGGCAAACGCTCGATGAGGATGTCCAAGATATTTTGCAAACATGCCTGAAAGACTGTTTTGATATGCTTAACAGACATCGGGATTTGTTTGAATACTTTGCTCAAGAGCTTTTGAAAAAACAAGAGCTCGAATACGACGAAATAGAAGCAATCTTTAAGAAATTCGACGTGAAACCTCTCTACCGTCCGCCCTTAGAAGAATTAACATGAGGCTGCTCAAGCAAAGGTGGACACCGCCACTCTTACTGTTTTGTGTCGTGAGCAACCTTTCCGGGTGTTTTCGGACGCCGCCTCCCCCTATCGGATCCCGCGCAGCCGCGCAGGAGGAACTGATCCGGATCTGCCGCGAGGAATACAAATACGACATTGTGGTCAAGCAGACCAATCAGACGGTCTGGATCTATGTCCCGCTCAAGGACAATATCATTGATTTTAAGGCGGCGCCCAAGTCTCCGTTTATCTCCACCGCGAAAAAGACCTGGTCGATCCAGCGCCTGGAATCCGTCTATAAGGACAAAACCTTTGTCATCGACTACGATATCGCCCCGACCAAGAAGTATCAAAAGGACTCCGGCTACCAGACCACATATTCCGAGGAGTATAACGAAAAACAGCGACACCTGATTTCAGCGATCACGCGGGCTTATTTTGACGTCGGGACCGTCCCCGGGGATGTGACTTACGCGGACGCGCAGAAAAACAAGACGCACAGCGATCTCGTCAACGCCTACGTCAAGACCGACGCGCCGCCGGAATTCTTTGTGGTGGTGTACGCGGACATCAAGCGCGGCATCATCACCAAGACCATCAGTTTTTTTGATGACATGAAGCGGGCCCTCTCCAATCCACCGGATATCACTTCGGAAGAATACGCCAAACGCTATCTTTATGAAATCGCAGGCGACGAGGCCTTTATCGGGGATCAAACCGGAGAACATCTTAAGATTGAGGAGATCCATCTCCCGGATTTTCTTGCCAAACAGATCGCAAACCGCATCAACTTTCAATTCCTGCAGAGCTCTTTCCCCCCGTCGGAAGACATCGAAAAAGAGATCCTGACAATCGTCGCGGAGACGACACGCCTTTACAAATTCAACGACTTTACCGCCGTCAAGCTCAGAGACCAGCTCAATGACAAGGAATATCTTTTTGACAAGTCTCAGCTGGCGACATTTTCAAAATAGCCCTTTAGAAATTTAAGCGTGATGGGCGTTATTCTTGTTGTGGTGCGGCTTGTCGATGACCTCGACCCGCCGGCCTTTGAGCTTCAGGCGATGTTCGGCGAAGAGGGCGACGGCCTTCGGGTAAAGGCGGTGTTCGAGTTTGTGGATTTTTTCCTCGAGGGTCTCTAAGGTGTCGTCTTCGGCGATGCGCACGGCGTCCTGCGCTATGATCGGGCCGCTGTCCATCTTCTCATTCACGAAATGAATGGTGACACCGGTCACCTTGGCGCCATAGGTGAAGGCGTCCTTGATCGCGGTCGCCCCCTTAAAGGCGGGCAGAAGCGAGGGATGGACGTTCAAAATTTTGTTGGGGTAGCATTTGATGAAGTACGGCGTTAAAATCCGCATGTACCCGGCGAGGATGATGAAGTCGATGTGTTCGTGTTTGAGATGGATGACGATGTCGCGGTCGGCGCTCTGGGGGTTGGTGTAATCTTTGGGGTTGATGACGAGGGTCTTGACGCCGGCCTCCTCGGCGCGCTTGAGGCCGTAGGCCTTGTCGTTGCTGGAAAGCACCAGGGCCAGCTCGGCGTGGATCTCGCCGGCCTTGACGGCGTCGATGATGGCCTGCAGATTCGACCCCTTGCCGGAGATAAAAACTGCAAATCGTTGTATCCGTTTTTCGCTCATGAGCAACCCTTCTTAGCCGTTTAATTATGCCATTTTCTTTGTCAGAAAAGCAAGGTCTCCTCCATTTTTATACCGGATCAGGCCGATCAGGCCGGTCAACGCGAACAGAATCCCAACCCCCGTCAAAATCGCCCCCACCGGCACCACTTCGGAGAGCCGGGAGCTGATCAGCATCGCCAGCAAAAAGGCAAAATGGATCACGACCTCCAGGGCGCTGAAGACCTTGCCCCGCATGCTTTCGTCGCTGACAACGTGAACAATGGTGTTGGCGGCGATGAAGACCGGGCCGATGGACACGCCCAAGATGAAGGCCAGCGCCGCGGCAAACATAAGGTTAGGGTATTGGCTGACCGCGACGGCGAAGGCGACGATCATGAGCCCTCCGCCGATGAGGCTTAAAAAAATGGTTTTGTACCACGGCATCATTCTCCCCCATTTGCCGTAGACGATGGCGCCGATGAAAAGCCCCACGCCGAGAAAGACAGCCAGGATGCCTAAGTCCTTCGTCACGCTTTGAAAGGATTGCTGGACAAAGACGATGATAACGACATACGTCGCCCCCGCCGCGGCCAGCAAAATGAACAGCATGTTGATGACAAAACGGATCTCGCGGCGGCGGCGCAGATAGACCAGGCCTTCGCGGATTTCGGCGATGAAGGATTTTTCGATCCGCAGGATCTCTTTCCCCTGTTCCAGAAGGCTGCGGCGGTTGAGCTGAAATTTCAGGTCGCGCGGGATTGAAAAAATCAGGATGCCGGAAATGACGAAGGTGACCGCGTCGCCGATGAAACCGCCGCGGGCGCCCAATTTGTCGACGAGCAATCCGCCAAGGGCGCAGCCTAAGACAAAGGCGAGCATGCCGGTTGTCGTCATCAGGGAATTGGCCATGAGCAGATTGCGTTCCGTCACCAGCTCGGGGATAATGGACATCTTGGCCGGCACATAAAAACGGCTGAAGCAGAATGTCAAAAAAACCACGATGTAAATCGGGACCATGGATTCCTGATTCATAAAACAGAACGGGATCGTCAAAACCAGAAGGCCGCGGAGAATGTCGCAGACAAAAAGGGTGCGGCGATGATCCCAGCGGTCGACATAAACGCCGGCGATGGGGCCGATAATAAAAACCGGGATGATGGTGAAGGCCAAAAGCTTGGCCAGGTTGTAGGCGGAGCCGGGGGCGCGTTCGGCAATGAGGCCGATCAGGGCCATCTGGTTCAATCGATCTCCAAACTGGGAGATCAATTGCGCCAGCCAGAGGCGTATAAAATTTCGGTTTTGGGCGTCGCGGAAAAATTCAAACATAAAATGATTTCAATTATACAACGGCGAAAAGCGCTGAAAAACGCATTTGCTGTTTTATTTTTTAAGGGGCCGTCGCCTTGTCCTGAACACCCTGTCGCTGATACAGACGTTCCAGTTCCAGTTCCGCCTGGCGGTCCAATTCATTCTTAGGATCCGGAAGGGTCAGCATCCGCTGCAGGATTTCAATGGCCCGGGCCGTTTCTCCGACGGCGGCCAGACTGGACGCGAGATTAAAGAGGGCGTCTTTCAGATCCGGACGCAGGGAAACCGCCTTCAGGTACCACGGGATCGCCTCTTGAGGGTGTCCCATTTTCGAATGCACAACGCCGACGCTGTGATAGACATTGGCGTTCTCGGGCTCTCGCCGCAGGAGCTCTTCATAATTCTGAAGAAGCGCCTGATACGTCAATCTCCTGTTGGTTTCCAATAATCGCGCCTCTTCCCCGGCGGCGGTGACATTGTCGTATTCGACGATCCCGTCCCAGAGTTTGCCCTGGTCGCAGAGGGCCTTGCCCAGTCCGATGCGGGCGCGGACGTTGTAGGGTTCGATCTCCAGCACCCGGCGGAAATGGTCTTCGGCCACATCAAAGCGATTGAGCCGGGCGTAGACTAAGGCCAGCGAGGCGCGGATGCGGGTATTGGTCGGATTGAGCTTGAGTGTCCGTTCGAACATGGCGATTTCGTTGCTGGAATAAATGTTGTACTGGACCGTCAACAATAGGAAGAATCCGTAAATTCCCGTAAGGATCAGACGGCCGCCCCCGGGGTTCAGGAGTTTCTTTTCCGACAAAAATTTCCCGACCCGTTGGGACGCCAGGGCGGCCAGGATAAAAATTCCCACCGACGGAGTGTAAAGAAAATGTTCCGCGGTGGAGATGAATCCGGGCTGAACGCCGATTGTGACTAAAATCTGGGAGACCGGAAGAAGCTCGACGGCAAACCAGGTGATAAAAAAGATTTCCTTGCCGCTGAACCTTGTCCGGAATTTTAAAAGCAGGGTCCCTACCGTGATGAAGAATAGAACGGTCGCGATCCCCCCCGGGCTCATGAAGCTGGTGAGAAGCGGCGCGGAACGGTCAAAGTACAGGTCCATCGGCCAGATCAAGAGCCGCAAATCGGTGATGACGCTGCGCAAAAAAGTCAGGAACCCCAGCGCGGCGGCGTTTACGGACGGCCAGTAAAACAGGTGCGTCATGCCGAGGGACTTTCGCGCTAGGACATAAACCGCGGCGACGGCAAAAAACGGGACGACCGGGAGAAAGTATCGCGGGAATCTTTCGCCGGGTTTTCGATTCACGAAAAATTGGTAGCTGCATAACAGCAGCGGCAGGACCCCGGCGGATTCCTTGCACAAGAGGGCCAGAGCAAAAGAAATCAAGGACAAGAAGTAAAAAAGTTTTCTTTTGCTGGACAGGCAGAAGAGATAAAAGGCCTTCAGATAAAAAAAGGCGCAGAGGATGATCGCGCGGCCCGGGATGTTGGAAACGGCTTCCCAATGGACCGGATGGATGGCGAACAGCAGGGCGACACCCAGGGCGAGGCCGCGGCTGCGGAACAGACAATGGACAATCCCGCCGACGGTCATGGCGTTGGCGGTATGCAGGAGGATATTGACCAGGTAATAGTAAAACGAATTCAGGCCGAAGGCGCGGTATTCCAGCATAAAACTTAAGGTCACGAGCGGGCGATAATAGGAATCGCCGCCGAAAAAGGAACTGGTCATGATTTTTCCCGCGTTGGCGAAGCTGCGGATGTCTTCGTTGTGGACGATCGAAACCTGATCGTCGAGCGTTTTAAAGGAATCGCAGATGCCGAAGGAATAAACGGCGAGCGTCAGCCCGCATAAAAGCAGCGTTGTCAGAAAAGGGGTTCTCACAATGCTCATGAACCCGCCTCTTTTTGCCGCAGATAGTCTTCGACAATTTTCAGGTTAGGGTCGCCGGGAAATATCGCCTGGGCCCGGATCAAGACCGCGCGGGCCTGATCGAGGCGATTGAGCTCGACGTTGCTGTGGATGATGTACACGTAGGCGATCCCCAGTTTTTTATCGCGCTTCAGGGATTCTTCGGCGTAGCGGATGGCGAGGGGGTAATCTTTTTTTACGATGTAATTCCTCGAGAGGTCCAGATACGGCAGAGCCAACTCCGGCATGAGGGTCGCGGCTTTTTGCAAATGGGCGATGGCCTGGTCGGTGTCGTAAACGTAAGCGCGGCCGATCAGGTGATGAGTGACAAATTCTGTTTTCTCCCGGGAAATGAACGGGTTGTTGATCGCGGCCTCCAGGTGCTTTTTCAAATATTTCACCGCCTCAGGATAATTTCCGGCGTCGTAATACCTGAGCCCTAAAACCCAGTAAGGCCGCGAGCTTTCGGGATAGCGACGGACCATTTCGTGGCAGGCGACAAAATCATTTTTAAAAAAGCTGTTATTGGCGATCGTCGCGGCCATACATAACCCCACCACGGCGATCTGGAACACTCGCCCCGCCTGCAGAGCGTCGGATTGCCGCTGGAGCCGGACCGATGCGGATTGGACCAGCAGGGCTAATAAAATGATAAATCCCACCGACGGCAAATATAAAAAACGGAAGGCATAAGGGTTAAGAAGCGGCACGACATATGAGACGGGCAGATAGGTCACGACAAACCAGATGACGGCAAAGGTGACCAGTTTTTTCCGTGGATAAAAATAAACCGCCGCAAAGCTCAGCGTTGCGATGCCCCACAAGGCAAACGCGAGCGTCATGGGGTTGACCGGCTCGATCGGCGGAGCGTACATGGGCGGCAGGATGGTTACGGTAAAAGGCAGGAGCAAAACTTTCAGATAACCGGCGAAGATCGTCAGGACGAGAACAAGTTTGGCTAAAGGGCCGTATCCCAAATCCGGGAACTTAGGGTAATAAACCGTCGGCATCGCGACGAAATAAACGTAAAGATAAAAAGCGGTTATGCCGACAAAGGCCAGATAACTTTTTTTAAAAAATTTCCCCGGTGATTGCGGCAACAGGAGTTGATCCATCGCGACAAGGATCACGAGTAACGTGACCGCGGTTTCTTTGGAAAACAGCGCCAAAAAATAACCGCAGAGGGACACCAGCAGCAACGGCCAGCGCCGGCCCTCGTGAGAGCGATATTGATAATACGCGATCAAACTCAAAAGATAAAACAGCACCAGCAACACGTCGGAGCGGTAACCGATGGTATTCACGACTTCGGACTGGACAGGATGGACGGCAAACAAAAGCGCGGTCAGAAATGAAAATCCTTCTTTCCCGGTGAGCCGCAGCACAAAATAAAACACCAGGATAACGGCAAAAAAATGAAGGAGGATGTTGGTGAGATGATGCCCGAAGGGGATGCGGCCCCAGAGGGCATAATCGATAAAAAACGTCAGTGCGGTCACCGGACGATAAGAGATGCACCCGGAAAACGAGGCAGGGCCGGTCACGTCAAGCCGGGACGGGTGCATAACAAAATCTTTTTGAAAGAGCCTCGGCAGGTTTTTGAGGTCTTTGTAAAATAGATTATCGGTGAAAAGGGCCCGGTCGTCCCCGATAAAATCGTTCAGCAGACAGTTGTGAAAGGTGATGAGGGTGATGAAAGCCAGAAAGAGGATAATGCGGCGAAGATTCATCCTTGGGGGACTCGGGATAAAACTAAAAATCAAGCTGGCGAGAGGAGTTGAACCTCCGACCCACGATTTACGAAACCGTTGCTCTACCAACTGAGCTACGCCAGCAAACCTTTAAGCAAAAACGGCGAGGACAATGAACCGGAATTTATGCCGATTGGGGCGCCTTGCTTTTCTCCGCCTCCGGGCTTCTGAACGATTGAAAAGTTTTATATGCCAGCCAGAACATCAGGGCCGCCAGGCCAACGGCAAAGATCCAATCTTCAAATCCCATCAGATGGGGAAACTGGCTGTTCATCCGAAAACCATCGCTGATCGCGGTGAACCCCTGCCACGCACAAAAAATCAGCAGCAGCACCTTGGCCCACAGATGACCCTTATTGGCAAAAACAACCAGAATGAAACCAACCCCCATGATCAATCCTGCGATGGCGAGACTGACTGTTGCGACGGCAGAGATAAGGGCTTCCTGGGGAATTCCTTGCGGAAGGGAACCCGGCATAAAGTCC
Organism: uncultured Planctomycetales bacterium; assembly: GCA_964361085.1. GTDB lineage: Bacteria > Omnitrophota > Gorgyraeia > Zapsychrales > JANLHA01 > CAYHZK01. Next base: position 1,017 of record CAYHZK010000019.1, on the reverse strand, counting down.
AATTGATGGAAGGCCGCCGTCATCAATTCCCCGTATTCGCCCGTCAAAATCGAGATCGTGGTTGCAATAACGACACCGGCCATCCACAGCAAATATACCCTGATGATCGACATAGTCCCTCCCCCTATTTAGCGCTTCAACACTCTCATACGGCAGGCAAGAAAAATGGTGCCGAGACCCAGAATTGAACTGGGGACGCAAGGCTTTTCAGGCCTTCGCTCTACCAACTGAGCTATCTCGGCACGCACAAGGCCTTCATTGTAAATAACAGTGTCGGGGTTGTCAACATTTCAATGGGGGTTTAACCATTGACTTTCTGGACAATCTTGCTGTAAATGTCCTGGGAAAGCCGGATCTTAGGCAGGAACGCCTTGCGGGCTTTAACGCTCAACTTCACGGTATCAGCCGATATTTCCATGATCGCGATGGTAACCTTTGTTCCCTGAATCTTCGCGATGATGATCCCCCCGGGCTCATTGCTTTCTTCAATAATCCCCATGACACCGATAATATCGACAGCGGCCTGCCAGACATCTCCCTGAGCTTTGTTGTCCAAAATCCCCTCGACCGTATCGGGACTCACCACATAGCCGCCCAAAGCGCCCACACCGCCGACGACAAGATAAACACATCCGCTCGAAAACAACATGAGCATACCGGTCAGAAGACCTCGAAGGAAATCAAGCTTTCCCCATTGACGCGACATATTCTCGAATTTCTTTTGAAAGGCGGCGAGGATCAACCCCGCGTCGGTTTACGGCCGTGATTGGCCTTCTTGGAACGCCAATTCAACTTTCCACGTCTTTTTTTCTTACTCATGGCAGATCTCCGTCATCAATTAAGACCGTTAAGAAAATTTAACATTGTAGTTATACACGCGATTTCCCAAAAAGCAACGAAAAATTTAATTCATTCAGGACTTTCGCATTTGGATGAGATGCAAGGCGCAACCGAAGCGCGAAGCGAGGCGTACTGTTAAGTACGTTGAGCGAGCACTGGAGGTTGCAACGAAGCAGA
>CAYHZK010000018.1:0-18900 GCA_964361085.1 uncultured Planctomycetales bacterium | reverse complement strand
CCGTGTTCGGCCCTTGACCCGATCGCCACGGCCAAGATCGAAGAATTGATTATGGAATTGAAAAAGAATTACACCATCGCGATTGTGACCCACAACACCGCCCAGGCGGCCAGGGTTTCGGATTTCACCGCGTTTTTATACCTGGGGGAACTCATTGAATTCGAGCCGACCGGAAAAATGTTCACGGCCCCCAAAGACCCGAGGACAGAAGCTTATTTGACCGGCAAATTCGGCTAATGATCGTCAGCCCGCGCCGCGGGAGAGAGGAAATCCATGGAACGACATTTGGATGATGAGCTTGAAAAGATCAAAACGACTCTTTTGTCGATGGCGACGCTGACGGAAGAGGCGATCCACAAATCGGTCGAGGCCCTCAAAAATCTGGACAAAACTTTAGCGGAGAACGTCATCCAGAATGATGAAAAAATCGACGACATGGAAATCGAGGTTGAAGAGCATTCGATCGAAATATTGGCGCTGTTCCAGCCGATGGCCAAAAATCTCCGGTTTGTCGTGACGGCCATGCACATCAACGCCGAACTGGAGTTGATCGCCGATTTGACCGTCAACATCTGCCAGAGGGTTATCGAACTTTCGGAACGGCCGGGGGGCCGTTTGCCGATGATCAACGACCTGTCCCGTCTTGGGGACAACGCCAAATGGATGGTGAAAAACGCCATTGACGCCTTTGTCCAGAACGACGAGGCCCTGGCCGAAAAGGTGATCCTTTCCGACAAAGAGTCGAATCAACTGAGGACGGCGATCATCAACCAGCTTGTGGAAGGGGTGATGGTCAAGGACGGCAAGACGGCACCCCAGGCGGTTCCGCTTTTGCTGGTCGCCCGGGATCTCGAGCGGGTCTGCGACCGCGCGACCTACATTGCCGAGGAAGTCATCTATATGATCCAGGCGAAGGTGATCAAGCATCACCGTGAAGAGCTGGAAAAACATTAGGCCTCCGGTTCATCCCGATGAAAAAGAAAGTTTTATTCCTTTGCACCGGCAATTCCTGCCGCAGCCAGATGGCGGAGGGATTCCTTCGTTTTCTGTCGCCGGGGCAATGCGAAGTTTTCAGCGCCGGCACGCATCCCGGCGCCGTTAACCCTTTGGCCGTCACGGTCATGAAGGAAGCCGGCGTCGATCTGACAACACACCGTTCCAAGTCCCTCGATGAATTCCGCGACGAGAAATTCGATTATGTGATCACCGTCTGCGACAACGCCAGACAATCCTGCCCCGTGTTCCCCGGCGAGTATGTCAGGATGCACTGGACCTTAGAAGACCCGGCCCAGGCCGTGGGGTCTCTTGAGGAAAGGCTTGCGGTTTTCCGTTCGATCCGGGACCGGATCCACAGCCATGTTCAGCGCTTCCTGAACGTGGTCGCTTGAAAAAATCCTGTCCGAAGCTGTCTTTTTTTTAGAATCCATATATACTTAGGATAAGCTTATGGAAAAAAATGCGAGAATTCTGGTCATCGATGACGACGCCACGACAACAACGCTGTTGTCCGCGAAATTGTCGGAACAGGGGCACAGCGTCATGACCGCTTCCGACGGGAACGAGGGCCTCGAAAAATACAAGACCTTCCGTCCGGACATCATCATCCTCGATATCGTCATGCCCCGCATGGACGGACACACCTTTGTCTACAAGTTCAAGGAGATCGGCAGCATTCGCGAAACCCCGATTATCGTTTTAACCTCCCACGATGCCCGGCAGGGCATTTTTGAAATCCACGGCATCAATGACTACATCGTCAAACCCTTCCGCCTGGGAGACCTGCTGCGCAAGATCGACAGGCGCCTGCAGATGAAGTGCAAAAAGATCCTGGTCGTCGACGACGAGACGGATATGGTCAGCGTCATCGAAACCCGGCTGAAGGCGAGCGGATACGACGTCATCACCGCCGGCGACGGACTGGAAGGTCTGGAGAAGGCCAGGAACGAAAAGCCCGATCTCGTGATCCTCGATGTCATGATGCCGAAACTCGACGGTTACAAGGTTTGCCGTATGCTCAAATTCGATACCAAGTATAAAAACATGAGTGTTATTCTCCTGACCGCCATCGCTTCGGACCAGGAATCCCAGGTCGGCAGGAATGTCGGCGCCGACGCCTATCTCACCAAACCGTGCGACAGCGCGGTCCTCCTGCATACCATCAAAGAATTGCTGTGGGATTAAAGCGGCCTCTCCATGGCAGCGGCGCAGTTTCGTAAAATCTTGATAAATGCCTTGAGCACCCCTTGTCGTTCTTTTAAAATACACTTAAATTTTTTTTGACTAACGAAAGGCAGGATATGCAGAACACAGACAGCCTTCAGGGCGGTGCCGCCGATCAGGCCGAGGATTTACCCGGGGAGGTCAACGATGACCCCATCGATATTCTCCTGGTTGAGGACAACGAGGCTGATGTCAAGATCACCCTGCGCGCCTTTAAAAAGGCGCGGTTGCGGAATAATGTTTTTGTCGTCCGGGACGGACAGCTCGCCCTGGACTTCGTTTACCATCAAGGCGAGTATCAGGACAAGACAAAATTTCCCCGCCCGGATATGATCCTTCTCGATATCAACATGCCGAGGCTCAACGGCTACGAGGTTCTGCAAAAATTGAAGAGCGACCCGTCCTTCTGTGCCATCCCCGTTGTTATGCTGACATCCTCAAAGAATGAAGATGATGTCATGAAAACGTATCAGTGGGGGGCGACGAGCTATATTCAAAAACCGGTGGATTACGATTCTTTCGTCAAGGTCGTGGACGGCTTTAATTTTTACTGGAATATCATTAACAAATTACCGTCGCATCCATGAAGTTTTATCCGGGCCGACGTGAGCCGCCGATGTCCCGTAATCCGCTGTTTTCGACGGGGAGGACACAATGAAAATTTTAGTGATTGACGACAATCCTCAGGATCAAAAGATCGTCAAGCGATACCTGGACCGTTTTGGCTATGGGGATGTTATTTTTGCCAATACGGGCGAGACAGGGATCGCCATGGTCAAGTCGGAAAAACCCGATATCGTCATCACGGATACCAATCTGCCGGGGATGGACGGGTTTGAGGTCTGCCGCCAGGTCAAGGGGATCGAGGGGGCGGGGACAAGTGTGATTGTCGTCACCGGGCATATCGATGCCGTTGACGCCGGCAGGGCCCGGGAATGCGGGGCCGATGACTATTGCGTCAAGACCGCCGATTGTTCGCTGCTTTTGGAAGCGATCAAGAATTTGATCCCGCGGCAGCAGTAAATATCCGCTGGTGTTGTCTTGAAAGGGAGGGGGTATGCGAGGAGTTCTCGGGCTTAAGAAGGGTTTGGTTTTTTTATCCTGCTGTATTTCTTTGACGGGCGGCTCCCTGGTCCGGACCGCGTCGGCGGAGGGAAAAGACGGGCAATTGATATTTAAGGGATGCGGGATCATCCGCGCGGCCTTCATGTCGGAGTGCGCCGAGGCCTACAAGAAAAAGACCGGCAAGGACATCCGAATCACAGGCGGCGGAGCGACGATAGGAGTCCGGTCCCCCATGGCGGGAGCCGCGGATATCGGCGCCACGTGCCGGCCGCCGCTGCCTGGCAAATTTCCGGAAGAAGAGGGGGGATATTTGACCATGGTGGCGTGGGACGCGATTTGTTTTATTACTCACCCGTCCAATCCCGTGACGAGCCTGACCTCGCAGCAGGCGAAAGATATCTTGACAGGAAAGATCGCCAACTGGAACGAGGTCGGAGGTCCCGATCAGAGGATCCTGGTTGTTTATCGCTCCCAGACCGAATCCGACAAAAGTTCGGGAGTCGGGTACATGTTAAGGAAGCTTCTCTTTCACGACACGGACGTCGATTTTGTCGAAGACGCCCTCCATTTTCGTGACACCGGGCTGGTGGAGGCGCGCATCGCAGAAATAGAATGGACTCTCGGCGCGACCGGGATCTCGAGCGCCAAGAAGAAAAATCTGAAAATCCTCGCCTTAGACGGGATCGCTCCCACGAAAGAAGCCATCCAGAGCGGACAGTATCCCCTCTTCAGGCCCTTGTTCATCATCACGAAGGATAAACCGCATGGAGATGCCGGGGATTTTATCCGGTGGCTTCTGAGCGACGAGGGGCAGGACATCATCAGCAGTCAGGGAACCGTTAATCTTAAGGAAGGCCGGCATCTGCAGGAAACGTATGCCGAATGGGAGGGGAAAGAACGGATCCTCAACCTCAAATGACCCCCGCCGCTTATTCATGAAACTCATCCATAAACAGATCGTTTTCGGGCTCATTCCGATGGTTTTTCTCCTGGGATTGCTGAGCGCTGTTTTATATCACAACAGCACCGTCGTTCTCAAAAAAGAGATGGACTCCCGGATTGCGTTCACGGCGAACCACATCCGGCAGTTGATCTTTTACGAGATCGAGTCCATCCAAAAGGAGATATTGAATATCTCCCTGAATGATCTTCTCGATAGCTATATTATGTATACGAAGGTCGGGAAGCTGGACACCGCGGAAGATTTTCGGGCGCGGCTGGAGGAGTTTCTCAGCAGGTATCAGAGTATCCATCAGGAACTGAAGAATATCGAGGTCATGCAGGTCGACGGGACCGGAATCGTCAACGTCACCAGCGGGACAGCGACCCTGAAGGCCACGGGTTTGGCGACGGTGTGGGTCAGGGACACGCTGCGGCTCAAGGAAGGCGAGTTCTACGTCTCCGACCCGTTTGTCTCTGATATCGACAAGCGGCTGAGTCTTTCGGTCAGCATGCTGCATCACATCAACCACCGCCCGGCCGTCCTGGTCCGCATTATGGTCAATATCCAGGAATATCTCGGGAAAAGACTGGAAAACATCAGGATGGGCCAGAGCGGGAGCGTTGGTCTGGTGGATCAAAACGGCGTTGTTCTTTTTCACACGGACACAGCGCAGGTGGGAAAGAATATCGGCCATCTGTCTTCGACGCCGCACACTTCGCGGGGGCAAAAGTTGATCACCTATCATACGGTGCTCCCTTTGAATATCAAAGGGTTTAGTCTCATGATGTCGCAGCCGGTCTCCGAGGCCTTCAGGTCGACGCGGCAGATCAAGCTTTTTTCTCTCTGGTCGACGGGCATGATTGGTTTTGTGATGCTGCTGTTCATCTATTTTTCAAATCAAAAATTTTTGCTGCGGCCGATCGGGGAGTTCGGCAAGGCTGCGAAGGATCTCGCCGACGGTCATTTTGGGGCAAGGGTCGGTTTCTCCTCGAACGATGAACTGGGGCAGCTGGCCGACGGCTTTAACCGGATGGCCGAAAATCTCAGCGCCGTTTTAGAGCGCGAAAAAAAACTGGCCGCCGAGGTCATGAATGCGGATGTCATCAAGCGAGACGCCGCGGAAATACGGCTGGCCTACGATAAGGTTTCGGAGAAGACCAGGGAACTGGAGAAAGTCAACGCGGAGCTGGACAGTTTTGTTTATACGGCCAGCCATGACCTGCGCGCGCCCTTGCGGGGGATTTCGTCGTTCGCGACGTTCCTCGAGGAGGACTACAAGGACAAATTTGATGAGGAAGGCCGGGAATATCTCAGCGAAATCCGCAAGGGCGCCAATATGCTGTCGGAGCTGATTGAGGATCTTCTGGCGCTGTCCCACGTGTCCCGCATCCGCAACCCTTACGAGACGGTCAGCATCAAGGACATCGTCGACGCGGTCCTGGAGCGGTTGAAACTCTATATCAGAGAGCGCAAGGCCGAGGTGGTCGTGGCCGACGGGTTCCCGACCATCCGGTGCGACCGCATTAAAGTGACCGAGGTCTTTGTCAATCTGATCAATAACGGGATCAAATTTTCATCCAAGGATGCCTCAAGGCCCTGCCGCATTGAGATCGGGCATACCGATGCCGGGAAGTTCTATCAATTTCATGTCAAGGACAACGGCATCGGGATTGATCCGAAGTATCACGACCAGATCTTCGGGATTTTCAAACGGCTCCATACGAATGAGGACTATGAAGGAACCGGGGCCGGGCTGTGCATCGTCAAAAAAATCGTGGAGGAACATCAGGGCCGCATCTGGATCGAGTCTGACCCCGGGAAGGCCGCGAAATTCAATTTTACTATTCCCAAAAATCTCCAGGAAAAGAAGAAGATCGGTGATATTCTTGTTGAGGAAGGGATCATCAGCAGGGAAACTTTGAACGCGGGATTAAAAAAGCAGCAACAGTAAAGGAGACAAGATATGGGCAAGGAAAACGATCCGGGCGAGGCCGTTGATCCCAGTCTGGCGGGACTGGTCGAGGACGGGGCTGACCATCAGCCCATCGATATTCTTTTGGTGGAGGACACGGAGGCCGACGTCAAGATCACGATGCGCGCCTTTAAAAAGGCGAGGCTGAAGAACAATGTCTTTGTGGTGCGCGACGGCCAGGAGGCGCTGGATTATCTCTATCACCAGGGGCCGTATGCGGACGTTAAAAAATTTCCTTACCCCGATCTGATTCTCCTGGATATCAACATGCCGAAGCTGAACGGCTATGACGTGCTCAAAAAGATCAAAGGCGATCCTAAGTTGTGCGCCACCCCTGTGGTGATGCTGACATCCTCCAAGAGCGAGGAAGACATTATGAAAACTTATCAGAGCGGGGCGACAAGCTACATCCAGAAGCCCGTCAATTATGAGGAATTTGTCAAGGTGATCGTCGGTTTTAACGTTTATTGGAATATTATTACAAAACTGCCGCAGCGTTCGTAATGGAATTTTACGCGGCGCCGTCAAGGTAGGCCAAGATGGACATTCCCGACCCGGGACAAGATAATCCGCTGGAGTCTTTGCGGCAGGACCACGAGAAGCTGAAGACCGAGATCCAGCGTTTGCTGAAGATTTCGGCCGACCGCGACTGGGCCGTTCAAAAGACCAACCAGAGCATCAAGATTTTATACAAGGAGCTTGAGCAGAAGAACAGGGAACTGCAAAAGCTCGACCAGCTGAAGTCGGATTTTGTCTCGACGGTCTCCCATGAGCTGCGCACACCCCTGGCCATCACGACCGAAGGATTGAGCCTGATTTTAGACGGTGTCCTCGGCCCTATCACGGACCGGCAGAAGAAAATGCTGGAAACCGGCAAACGCAATCTGGGCCGTCTGCAGACCATCATCAACGACCTCCTGGATATTTCAAAGATCGAGGCCGGCAAGATGGAGTTGAAGTCCGGTTTTGTCGATCTGCAAAAGGTTTTGAAAAGTCATCTCGAGAGCTATCAAACCGTTGCGGCCTCCAAGGGGATCCGCATCTTGGCGCAGCTTCCGGACCAGAGCGCCCTCCTCCTGATCGATGAAGACAAGATCATTCAGGTCGTCAACAACCTTTTGAATAACGCGTTGAAATTCACTCCCGAAAACGGCCAGATCTCGGTCACGATGACGCTGAGGGAAGATGAGGTCGATATCGCGGTCCGCGACACGGGCGTCGGGATCGCCAAAGACGATATGCCTAAACTTTTCGGCAAGTTTCAGCAGTTCTCCCGCACGCACGGGGCCGGGATCAAGGGGACGGGGCTGGGCCTGGCGATTTCAAAATCCCTGGTGGAGATCCACGGGGGGCACATCTGGGCGGAGAGCAAGGTGGGTGAAGGGACGACATTTTCGTTTTCCCTGCCCCGGTATCCCAAAATGCAGGTGATGTTCGACGAACAGATTGAAGCCATCGTCGAGGAGGCGCGGAAAGACGGGAAACCCGTTGCCCTCATGATTCTACAGCTGCAGGGCGTTAAAAATCCGGCGGCGGAGGTCGATCAGGAGTCCATCCTGATCGTCAACCAGATGCTCAGGATTTTGAGGGATGTGCTTTCGGCGTCCGGGGACAAGATTTTTCTCTATAATCTGAACAGCATTTTTGTTCTTCTGCCGGATACCCGCATGTCCGGGGCCGCGGTCGTCGCCGGACGCATCCGCGAGGCGATTTTTAATCACGATTTTGCCGTCCAGGGCGCTGCGTTGCATCCGGATTTTCAGATCGGTGTCGGCGTTTTTTCGGACACGGTCGGCGATGTGAAAGATCTGATCAAGTTGACGCAGGACGATCTTCTTCGCCGGAAGGCCATCATTTATCTGGGGAAGGATGAGACCATCATGACGGAATTGCAAACCATCCTCGCCTCCCCTCAGCAGTTTGAAATCCGGCGGCCGGCGGATGAAGGCGGCGCCAGAAAATTTCTGGATTTTGTCCGGATGATGGAAGACGGTCTCCCGGATCTCGTGATTCTGGATATGCGCTGGCTCGGGTCCCAGGGTTATGAGATTTATGGCTGGATCAAAGGCAACGCCGGGACCATGCATATCCCGGTTGTCATTTTGGCGGAAAAGGAAGCCGACCTGAAGAACACGTCGTTGATCGGCCTGGACGCCTCGATTGTTTTGGACGGGAAGAAAAAACCGCTGGATTTCGTCAGGTTTATGATTTGACGCGACGTCAGGGAATGGAACAAAGGCATTTTATAACGATGAAGGGATACCCCTCATGACGACTCCCCGAAAAGTCCTTATTGTTGATGATGAACCCGCGCTGCGGGAGGTGATCCAGTTGCGTGTCGAGAGCGCCGGGCACGAGGTTGTCACCGCGACCAATGGGAGGGAGGCGCTGGAGAAGGCGCGCGCCGATGTCCCGGATTTGATCATTTCCGACGTTCTGATGCCGGAGATGGACGGTTATACCCTTTATAAGGAGCTGAAGGCCGACAGCCGGACCGCGGCCATTCCTGTTCTGATCCTCACGGCCCGCGCGAAAATGGAAGAGACCTTTAAAGTTGTCGGCGTCGACGATTTTATCGCCAAACCGTTCGACGGGCATAATCTTTTGATGAAAGTCGAACACCTGCTGCAGTCCTCCCGGAAGCCCCGGGAAGAAGCCCCCGCCCCCGAGGACAATGTCCCGGCGCCCGCGCCGGAGGCTCCCGTCCGGGAGGGGGTCAGGAAGGTCCTCTTTGCCGGCATAGACACGGAGGTCCTCGAGGCGATGCAGCAGCAATTGAAACCCTACGGGTTTACCCTGGACAGCGCGACATCGGCGAATGACACGATTGTCAGGGCCAGGGACATGGTTCCTCATCTCCTCGTCCTGGATGCGCTCATGGCCGGGGCCGAAGCGGGGGGAGTCGTCAGTCATTTGAAGAGCATCCCTGCCCTCAAGGATATGAAGATCGTCCTGTACAGCTTTTACAATTTTTCGTCCCTGGGAAGCGAGAATGCCCAGAAGATCGCCGGCATTATTGAGGAGGCGTGCCGGCAGTGCATGGAGGAAGGCGCCCATGCGAACATCGGACAATACCAGAAAGAGACCTTCTTGAATGCGATCGTGGACTATCTCGCCCCGGAAGAGGATGCAGCGTCTGAGCCGGCGGCCCCCGCCTCCGTCCGGGAGGGGGTCAGGAAGGTCCTCTTCGCCGGCACCGACGCGGAAGTCTTGGAAGGGATGCGGCAGCAATTGAAACCCTACGGGTTTACCCTGGACAGCGCGACATCGGCGGACGACATCGTTGCCAAGGCGGAGGGCATGATTCCCCATCTTCTCGTCCTGGATGTGCAGATGCCGGGGGCCGAGTCGGGTGAGGTGATCCGGCGCATCAAGAGCATCCCGGTCCTGGAGGATATGAAGATCGCCCTGTACAGTTATTACAACACGGCAGCCGTGGGAAGCGAGAATGTCCGGGAGATTGCGATTGCGATCGATGAGGCCTCCGAGAGATGCCTGGAGGAGGGCGCCGATGCCTACGTCGGCCGATACCAGAAAGAGACCTTTCTGAAGAAGATCGTGGATTATCTTGCCCCGAAAGAGGACAGCGAAGAGGATTTGTGAAAGTCCTGTTGTGAAAGGAAGCCCGGTTATGGAAACGAAAGCAAGGATTCTGGTGATCGACGACGATCCCACGATAACAACACTGTTGTCCGCAACATTGTCGGAATGCGGATACAGCGTCATGACCGCGCCGGACGGGGAGGAGGGGCTCGAACAATACAAGGTCTTCCGCCCCGATATCATCATCCTGGATATTCTCATGCCGCGCATGGACGGATACACCTTTGTCCTTGAATTTAAAAAAATCGGCGACATCCGGGAAACCCCCGTTATTATTTTGACCTCCCGCGATTCCATGCAGGACATCTTTGAGATCCACGGCATCAATGATTACATCATCAAGCCTTTTAATATGGAAGATTTGCTGCGCAAGATCGGCCGGCGCGTTGAAATGAAGTGCAAAAAAATCCTCGTTGTCGACGATGAGGCCGACATGGTCAGCGTGATCGAAGACCGGCTGAAGGCCAGCGGCTACGATGTCATCACCGCCCATAACGGTCTGGAAGGCCTGGACAAGGCCCGGCGGGAGAAGCCGGACCTGATGATCCTCGATGTCATGATGTCGAGGCTGGGCGGCTATCAAATCTGCCGCATGCTGAAGTTCGACGAACGGTATAAAAATATCAGTGTCGTCCTGTTGACCGCCCTGGCCAACGACCGCGGCCCCCGGCTCGGCAAAGAGGTCGGGGCCGACGCCTACCTGGTCAAACCGTATAACGGCCGGGTTCTTCTCCATACCATCAAAGAACTGCTGTGGGACTGACGGGTCTCCTCATAATTCCCGAATTACATTTTGACATTCATCACCTTGTCCCTTATGATGAAAAAAAATATTTTTAGGACTTTCGCGTTTGGCGATCTGCTTCGTTGCAACCTCCGGTGCTCGCTCAACGTACTTAACAGTACGCCTCGCTTCGCTCCTCGGTTGCGCCTCGCATCTCATCCAAACGCGGAAGTCCTGGTTATTTTTTATGGGGCGTCGGGGCCGTTTTTTTCTGACGACGGACCTGAGTTGTCGAGGGTTTTATTGCAAGAATGAGCCAAGAACCGATCCTTCCCAGTGCCTCCTGCCCTTCCCCGTCGCTGCCGCCCGGGGCCGCGGAAGAATACCGGCTTTTCAAAGATTTTTTCGATCAAATCCCCGATGTCATCTATTTCAAGGACAGGGAGGGACGCTTGACCTTCGTCAACCGCGCGCATGCCCGGGGACTCGGCCTTGAGCCGGAAGAGGTCATCGGCAGGACGGATTACGATTTTTTCCCCAGGGACAGGGCGGATCGCATGGCGAAAGACGATCGCGAGGTCATGACCGGGGGCAAGAGCGTCATCGACAAGGTTGAACGGGCCACCCGTCCGGACGGCGAGGACAATTTTGTTTCAACAACCAAGATCCCGCGGACCGATTCAAACGGCCGGATCGTCGGGCTGGTGGGGATTACCCGGGACATCACCCGCAGGGCCCGGCTGGAGCGGAAGCGGGAGGAACGGTTTCTCCTTGAGAAAAAACTTGAGCTGATGGAGGACTTCAACAAGCTCAAAATGGAATTCATATCGACGGTCTCTCATGAGCTGATGACCCCCCTGGCCATCGTTAAAGAGCTGGTCCTTTTGGTCTTTGATGAAACCTGCGGCCCTGTCAATCCCAAACAGCGCGAGGTTCTCCTCAAAACCAGGAACAATATTGAGCGCCTGAACAAAATTCTGGTTCAGCTCATGGATGTCGCCAGCATCGAAAATAAGAATCTGACCCTGCGTTACGCCCTGGTGAATTTCACGGACCTTGTGAAAGATTCCGCGGAATATTTCAAGGCGCTGGCCCGGGAGAAGGGCGTCGGCCTGAGTTATGACCTTCCTCAAGACGACATGATCCTTTTCATCGACGGAGACCGTATCAATCAAGTTCTCATTAACCTTGTCAATAACGCCGTCAAGTTCACGGAGGCCGGCGGCTCAATCAGGGTTCAGGTCCGGTTGACGGAAGACCGGGTCAGGGTCATGGTCGGCGACACCGGGATGGGGATCGCCAAACGGGATCTCGGCCGGGTTTTTGAAAGGTTTGTGCAGATCGGCAATCCCGAGGGCGCCCCTCATCCGGGGATCGGTGTGGGGTTGTCGATCGTCAAAGATCTGGTCGTGCATCACGGCGGCGAGGTGTGGGTTGAGTCGCGCCAGGGGGTGGGCAGCAAATTTTATTTTACCCTTCCGCGGTATCACACGGCCCGGACTTTGGAGGGGCCGCTGGAGGCCAGGGTCGCGGCCCTGATCAAAAAGGGCAAACCGGTTGATGTGGTCAATATGGTCATTATCAATTATGAGGATTTCAAAAAACGCAGCGAGCTGTCCCCCGGCGAGCTGTTCAATGATTTTAAAGAGATCATGGTCGATGTTTTAGGGGATCTCCCGTCAACCCCGCGCCGGAATCCGGGCGGTATTTTTGTCGAGCAGCAGAAGGGGAGATTTGATCTTGTCTTTTCAGACACGCCGCCGGAGAATGTCCGGGCCTTCTGCCGTCTCCTCAAGGAGCGGACCAAAAGATACCTGATTCAGCGCAGGATCCTGGATGTCTTCCTTTCCGTCGGGCTGCTGTCGTTCCCGTCCCGGGCCGCGGGCCGCGCCGGCGATGCGTCCGATCTGAAGGAATTTTACATCAGTTCGGAGATGCGGTTGAACCGGCGCGTCAATTATATCTCCGGAATCGACGTGACCCCCGCCACGGCAGCGCCCCTGTCCTGCCGGACGATTGATCTGTCGTTGGGCGGGGTGTGTTTCCTGAGCCCCAGGCCGCTTAAAACCGATTCTAAAATCCGCGTCGGGATCGAGCTTGTCAAGGAAAGAAAAATTCTTTCGGCCGGGGCCCGTGTGGTGTGGATGCGGAAACTTGATTCCCTGCCGGGAAAACCCGCGGGCAAGTACAAGGTGGGTGTCGAATTTTTTGACCTTTCGGAAGACAACAAAAATCTCCTGAAAGGGGAGCTGAAATTTTACGATGAATAAAAAACGGATCCTTTTGGTTGACGACGAAAAAGATATGGTCTTCGCCCTGAAGCTGCATCTGGAGGCCGATGGGTATGACGTGCTCACGGCCTTTGACGGACAGGAGGCCCTCCAGAAAGCCAGACAGGATCAGCCTGACCTGATCATCCTGGACGTGATGCTGCCGAAACTGGATGGTTACAAGGTCTGCCGGATGCTGAAATTCGACAGAAAATACAAGGCGATCCCCGTCGTGATGCTCACCGCCAAGTCCCAGGAGGGCGATGTCAAGCTTGGATATGAGGTCGGGGCTGATTTTTATGTGACAAAACCGTTTGAGTCAAAGACGCTGCTGCTGAAGGTCAAAGATATCCTGGAAGGAAAAACACCGTACGGTCCCTCATGAACCCCAAAGACGATATCATCGCGTTGCTCATTAAAGAAAACTTAGTCACCCCCCAGCAGGTTGAGCAGGCGAGGGAGGAGACCAAGAAAACGGGCCTGACCCTGGAAAGGGCTCTGGAAAAGATGGGTTTCCTGACGGAGGAGGACATCGCGCGGATCAAGGCCTCGGCCCTGGGGCTGGCGTATATGGACCTTTCGGATTACATCATCGATCCGGCCGTCATTAAGATCGTTCCCGAGGCGATCTCCCGGAAGTTTAAGGCCGTCCCCCTGTTTCAGATCGGCAACAGCATCACGATCGGCATGGTCAACCCCCAGGATATCCTTGCCATCGATTATATCCGCCGGGTGAGCAAGATGGACATGGTGGAACCCGTCCTGGTTTCCGAGAACGGGATCCAGAGGATACTGGAGTCGTCCCACGGATCCGTCAGCTCCATCGAGGCCATCGTCAAAGACATGGAGACGCAAAAAGCGGATGACATCATCGGCAAGACCTCCGCGCAGATCGCGGAGGACGCGCCGGTCATCAAGCTGGTCAACGTGATGATCACCCAGGCGTTCCGGGACCGGGTCTCGGACATCCATGTGGAACCCGAGGAAGAAATGGTCCGGGTCCGTTCCCGCATCGACGGGATCCTGCATGAGGTGGCGATCCTTCCCAAAAAACTGCAGACGGCCGTGATCTCGAGAATCAAGATCATGGGCAAGATGGACATTGCCGAAAACCGGAAGCCCCAGGACGGACGGATCCGCATGAGACTGGAGAACAAAGATCTCGACATGCGCGTCTCGACCTTTCCGACGATCCACGGCGAGAATGTCGTCATGCGCATCCTGGACAAATCGTCCGTTGTCTTCGGGCTCAAGGAGCTGGGGCTCATGGACAAGGATATGGAGGATTTCAACAAAGCGATCCGCCGTCCCAACGGCATCATCCTGGTGACGGGGCCGACGGGCAGCGGCAAGACCAGCACCCTTTACGCCGCCCTGACGACGATCAGCACGATCGAAAAAAACATCATCACCATCGAAGACCCCGTCGAATACGAGCTGCCCCTGATCCGCCAGACCCAGATCAATGTCAAGGCCGGGATCACCTTTGCCGAAGGACTGCGGAGCATCCTCAGGCAGGACCCCGACATCGTCATGGTCGGCGAAATCCGCGACAAAGAAACCGCCGACGTGGCGATCCAGGCGGCCCTGACGGGGCATCTGGTCTTTTCAACCCTCCACACAAACGACGCCCCGTCGTCCCTGACCCGGTTGATCGACATGGGTGTGGAACCGTTTTTGATTTCGAGTTCGGTCATCGCCATTATCGCCCAGCGGCTGGTGAGGCTGATCTGCACAAAATGCAAAAAGGCGTATCAACCTCCGCCGGAGGTCCTGCAGGAACTGGGGATGGAAAAGGGGACCGAGTTTTTTCGCGGCCAGGGCTGCATCAAATGCCGCGAGACCGGATTTATGGGCCGCATGGGAATTTTTGAGATCCTGATCCTCAACGAAGAGATCCGCCGGATGGTCGACGCGAGGATCACCGCCGACGATATCAAGAGAAAGGCGAAAGAATTGGGGATGCGGAAGCTGCGCGAAGACGGTCTGCAGAAAGTCCGCAGCGGCCAGACCACGCCCGAAGAGGTGCTGCGGGTGACCAGCGCGGAAAAATGAGATGATCACATACCGGTATAAAGCCAGGAATCAAAGCGGAGCCCTCATTGAGGGGGCGATGGGCGCGGATTCTCCTCATGCCGTTGCCGCGAAGCTGGAACAGATGGGATGCCTTCCGGTCTCCATCACGCCGGTCGTCAAAACCGCCGGGGTCAGCATTTCCCTCCCGACCTTTGCCAGGGTCGGCTTTACGGATTTGAATATGTTCACCATGCAGTTGTACACGCTGCTGCGGGCGGGGGTCCCTCTTTTGGGCAGCCTTTCGGCGCTGAAGGCGCAGACCGCCAACCCGCATTTTAAGGATGTCCTCACCCAGGTCATCGGCCAGGTTGAGGCGGGTGCCAATTTTTCGTCCGCCCTGGCGCAGCATCCGAATGTTTTTAGCGCCCTTTTTACGAATATGATCAAGTCCGGAGAGGTCTCCGGAAAACTCCCCGAGATCCTGGACCGCCTGGCGACCTTAGGCGCGCATGAGGAAAAAATCCGCCAGAAGGTCAAGGCCGCGGTCCGTTATCCTGTGATTGTGGTATTTGCCATTTGCGTGGCGTTCGTCACCCTGATCCTCTTTGTGATCCCGCGGTTTGCCCAGATTTACGGTCAGTTTAAGACCGAGCTGCCGCTCCCGACGAGACTCCTCATCGCGATCCATTACGGGATCAGCCATTACTGGTGGCTGGGGATTATCATTTTAGCGGGGGCGATATTCTTTCTCAGGCAGTTCATCGCGACACCCGTCGGCAGAAAATGGTGGGACTCGGTGAAGATCCATGTCCCCATCTTCGGCCCGCTCCTGATGCATGTCATCATCTCGCGGTTCTGCCGCATCACCGGGACCCTGATGCGCAGCGGCGTGCCGATCCTGCAGATCCTGGATCTGGTCGGAGAAAATATGGGCAATGTCGTCGTCTCCAGGGCGATCATGGATATCAAGAAGAGCGTCAACGAAGGCAAGGGCATGCTGGAGCCGATGCGCCAGAGCGGACTGTTCACCGTCGTCGTGCTGCAGATGGTCGCGGTCGGCGAGGAGACCGGCAAGCTCGACGAACTGCTGCTGCACGTCTCGGAGCATTACGATGCCCAGGTCGATCTGACCGTGAGCAACCTGGTTTCTCTGATCGAGCCGATCCTGATCTTCTTTTTAGGCGGGATGGCCCTTTTTATGGCCCTGGGGATTTTTATGCCGATGTGGGACATGATGAAACTGTTTCAGCAGTAACAGGGATCGCGGGGAAAAATTTTTCGCCCTCCCCTTGACAAACAAAAAAGCGATCATGTATACTCGAAGTGTCGTTCAACATAATGATGAAAAAGGTAAACCATTCGTAAGGGTGGGGCACAAAACTACAGGGCCCCAGTTGCCGGCTCAATGCCGCAACCGGGGCAGCCAGTTGCCATCAGGGCTTTTAAAAAAGCCGAGAGGCCCTATTCTTCGAAGATGCGGAAGAATAGGGCTTTTTTATATAATTTTTAATGCACTCAACCGGAAAGGGGTGAGATAAAATTCAGATCAAAGATGGAACGACATGAACCCAATGCGACATCAAAAATAAGTTTATAGAACATAAAGAAAGTTAAGGAGGCAATAAAATGAAAAAGTTCAAAACCCGTAATCAATCAGGATTCACGCTCATTGAGTTGATCATGGTCATCGTTATCCTGGGCGTTCTGGCGGTGGTGGCCGTTCCCAAGTATATTAACCTGAGTGGCGACGCCAATACGGCGGCCGAAAAGGGCGTTGTCGGCGGCGTTCGCGCCGGGATCAAGACGTACTTTGCCCAGAACAAACCCAACTTCCCGGCCACGCTGGACGCGGCCGCTCTCGCGGTCTGCTCTAACGCCAATCCGTGTTTTGATACCGTGCTGGCGCAGGGCGGTGTCACGTCGGACTGGACCAAGGCGAGTGCCTCGACCTACACCGGCCCCGCGGGAACCACGTACACCTATACTGCCGCGTCAGGGACGTTCAAATAGTCCGGCAGGGTAAGGGTGGTGCGGGATCCGCGATGGTGATGTCTAAAACCGACCCTGGGGGAACTTCCTCCGGGGTTGGTTTTTTGATTAAGATTTTTTTCGTTTCTTACGGAATCCGGACGACGGGATACGAATTGCCATGAAGCTGATCACGAAACGTCTCTGGGACTGTTGCAAAATGCCCAGATGCAAGGCATCGACGAGTGAGCGCGGAGGCGTCCTCGTCGGACGCCGCACAAGCGAACGAGGAGATAACGCCGCAGATGGGCGTTTTGCGACAGTCCCAAAAACGGCCGTTTCACGCCGGGCAATACGGGCTTGCCGTTGATACGATCTTTGAGCCGCGGCCGAACGAATTGCTGGATTTTTTAATCCCGCGGTATTTGTATTTCCGGATTTATTACGCCCTGCTGGAAAATTCAGCCGGCGAGCACGGGGCGCGGATGACGGCCATGGACAGCGCGACCAAGAACGCGGAAACGATGATCAGCCGCAACACGCTCTTACGAAACCGGGCCAGGCAGTCCGGCATCACGAATGAATTATTAGAAATCATCGCCGGCGCCGAAGCCCTGGCGCAGTAGGCGAAGGAGAAAAATATGCAACCCAACAGTCCGGACGACATCGGGAAGGTGACTCAAATCCTTGGCGCTGTGGTGGATGTGACGTTTTCGCCGGGGCGGCTTCCGCCGATCTTAACGGCGCTGAAAGTCAGCAACCCGTCGATCAATGAGACGCCGTGGAATCTGACCCTGGAAGTCGCGCAGCATCTGGGCGAGAACACCGTGCGGACCCTGGCGATGGATTCCACAGAAGGATTGACCCGCGGAACGCAGGTTTTAAACACGCGTGAGGAAATCACAATGCCGGTCGGCGAATCCACCCTCGGGCGGGTCATGAATCTCTTAGGGGACCCGATCGACAACGCCGGTCCGCTTACGGCGGAGAAACTTTCGCCCATCCACCGTCACGCCCCCACGCTGGCGCAGCAAAACACCTCCGACAGTATCCTGGTCACCGGGATCAAGGTCATCGACCTTCTGGCCCCGTACCGTAAAGGCGGAAAAATCGGTTTGTTCGGCGGGGCAGGGGTCGGCAAAACCGTCCTCATTCAGGAGCTCATCCATAACATCGCGAAAGAGCACGGCGGCTATTCCGTTTTTGCGGGCGTCGGGGAACGAACGAGGGAGGGGACGGCCCTTTATCGCGAGATGAAAGAGGCCGGCGTCCTGGATAAAACCTCCCTGATTTACGGTCAGATGAACGAACCCCCCGGAGCCCGGGCGCGTGTCGCGCTGTCGGCGTTGACGGTGGCGGAATATTTCCGTGACGAGATGCATCAGGATGTCCTGCTCTTTATCGACAATATTTTTCGTTTTACGCAGGCCGGTTCCGAGGTTTCCGCGCTGCTGGGGCGTATGCCGTCCGCGGTGGGATATCAGCCGACCCTGGGAACCGACATGGGCGAATTGCAGGAGCGGATCACGTCAACCCAGGACGGATCGATCACATCGATCCAGGCCGTTTATGTCCCGGCCGACGATTACACCGATCCGGCGCCGGCCGCGACATTCGCGCACCTGGATGCCACGACCGAACTTTCACGGCCGATCGCCGAGCTGGGGATTTATCCGGCGGTCGATCCGTTGTCGTCGACGTCCACCATCCTGACGGCGGACATTGTCGGCGACGAGCATTATACGATCGCGCGGGGGGTGCAAAAATTGCTGCAGCGGTATAAAGAATTGCAGGACATCATCGCGATTCTGGGAATGGATGAACTGTCCGAGGAGGATCGTCTGACGGTCGCGCGGGCGCGCCGGGTGCAGCGATTTTTGTCGCAGCCGTTTCATGTCGCCGAACAATTCACCGGGCATCCCGGACGCTATGTCGAAATGGAGGACACCATCCGTTCGTTCAAGGAAATCCTCGACGGCAAACATGACACTCTGCCCGAACAGGCGTTTTATATGGTCGGGAACATCGCGGAAGCCGTGGAAAAAGCGAAAAAAATAACCGGGGCATAACCATGGCGGAGGTTGCACGACAATTCC
The DNA here is from genome assembly GCA_964361085.1 of uncultured Planctomycetales bacterium. Lineage (GTDB taxonomy): Bacteria > Omnitrophota > Gorgyraeia > Zapsychrales > JANLHA01 > CAYHZK01. The sequence continues at coordinate 23 of CAYHZK010000018.1, read as the reverse complement.
ATTGCCGCCTCATCACCCCCGAG
>CAYHZK010000017.1:0-19088 GCA_964361085.1 uncultured Planctomycetales bacterium | reverse complement strand
CCAGTCGATGACGTGTTCCGTGATCCGTGTGTACTCGGACATGCCGCCGATGCTGGCGATGAGGTTGAGGGGGAGAAAGACGATATTGATGAGGGTCAGATTTTTAAGCAGGATGTTCATGTTGTTGTTGATGATGTTGCCGCGGGCGTCCATGAGGTCGGACAAAACGGAGGAATAAATCTGCGTCTGGCGGCTGCACTGCTGATGCTCGATCATGATGTCGTCCAGCAGCTCCAGCTCTTCTTTCGAAAAATTCATTTTTTCCGCGTTGGCCCGGAGTTTTGTCAGGGCGGACGCGTTGGCTTCGAGCGCGTTCAGATAATAGATGAGGCTTTCGCTCAAGTTGAACATCTGGAGCAGGTAGGAATTTTCCATCGACACGTTCAGTTTCGATTGCAGTTCCGCGTTGATCTGCCGCATGACCTTGAGGTGCCCGAGAAAATGATGGATGGTGTGCAAGAGAAATTTCAGAATGACGCCGTTCAGAGACATGATCCCCTGAAATTCTTTGGCGGTGAAGGGGATCGTGCTTTCGCCCAAAATCAGCGTCAGCCGATTTTGTTTCAGAAAGATGCCCAGAGAGGACACCTCGAATTTTAAGAGCTCCTTGAAGGAGGCGGCGTTGGGGCGTTTCCAGATGATGTAAGGGTATTCGGGGGTGAACTCAACGCGGGAGATTTCATCCGGGTCGAGGGCGGACTCCAGGGTGTGCTGGTCGAGGTGGAGCGTTTGGAACAGCTCGTGCTTTTCGAGGTCGGTCGGGACGGCGTACACCACGATGTTCCCGGCCTCTTCGGTGCTGTCCAGCACGGCGCCATTTTTGAGCTCGAAAAAACTTTTCATAAGTGGAATAATATATCACATTTTTTCCCGCGTAAAGCCGGAATTTCTCAAAAGAAATATCTCTTGGTTTTTTCGAACCGGACTGGAATTTCCTCTGAATAATTGCTTGACACCCTTTATTGCTACCCTATAATGAAAATCCTAAATAAGCGCGCCGTGTTGATTCGCGGAGCGGGCTCCTTACAATTTCTTTTTTACCCTACTATGTTGAACGGCAAAAATATTCTGATCACCGGCGGGACCGGATCCTTCGGCAAGAAAATGGTCCAGACGGTCTTAACGCAATACAAACCAAAACGGCTTGTGGTTTTCAGCCGGGACGAGCTCAAGCAGTTTGAGATGGCCCAGAAATGGAGTCCGGCCCAATATCCCTGCCTGCAATATGTGCTCGGGGATGTCCGCGACCGCGAGCGTTTGACCCGCGTTTTTGAAAACATTGATTACGTCATCCACACCGCGGCTCTAAAGCAGGTCCCCGCCGCCGAGTCCAATCCCGAAGAATACATCAAAACCAACGTTCTGGGGGCCATGAATGTCATCGCCGCCGCCTTGGACAATGATGTCGAGAAGGTCGTGGTCCTGTCCACGGACAAGGCCGCCAACCCCATCAATCTTTACGGTGCTACAAAACTCTGTTCCGACAAATTGTTTATCGCCGCAAATCCTAACAGTAATGTTGCGGCCAAAACGAAATTTTTTGTCGTGCGTTACGGTAACGTCTTAGGCAGTCGCGGCTCGGTGATCCCGTTTTTTAAAGAACGAGCCGCAACCGGGCTGTTGCCGATCACGGATGAGCGCATGACGAGATTTTGGATCACGCTGGATCAGGCTGTGCATTTTGTGATTCATTGCTTCGCGATGGCCAAGGGGGGGGAACTTTTTGTCCCGCGCATCCCGTCGATGAAAATCACGGATTTGGCCCAAGCGATTGCCCCGGACTGCCGGCAGGAAGTCATCGGCATCCGGCCCGGAGAAAAACTCCATGAGACGCTGATCAGCGAAGACGAGGCCCGCAACACCGTTCAGTTCAAGGAATGCTACGTGATTCAGGCGGACGGCGGACGGCGGCAGGAACTGATGAAAGCCCACGGCAACGGGAGAGGCGCCCTGTGCCCGGATGGTTTTCGCTACACATCGGACGGGAATCAGGATTGGCTGACCGTCAAGGAATTGGGCGTGCTGGTCGAGAAAATTTCTGAAGATTACAAAATCGAAGCCTCGCGCTGGTCGATGAATGATATCCCTAGATAAAGGATTCAGAAGGCGTATCTCGTAGTTCGTATCTCGAAGAAAGAAAATCTCGAAATACGAAATCTCGAAATACGAAATACTATGAAGATCCTCCTGACCGGCGCCAGCGGACTTTTGGGCAGCAATTTAGCGTACTCTTGGCGTCGTCATGAAATTTTGGGTCTTTATCATACGCATGAATGGCAGTTAGACGGGATCGTCACGAAAAAGGCGGACCTTCTGTCCCCGGGTGATGTCAAGGCCGCTGTTGAGGAATTTGCCCCCGATGTTATTGTCCATTCGGCCGCGATCGCGGATGTGGATCAATGCGAAGTCGATTGCGGACTGGCTTATCAGACGAATGTGGTCGCGACCAAAAATCTGATCGCGGCCGCCGGTCAAGAGAGCAAAGTCATTTATATTTCGACCGATCTTGTTTTTGACGGTATTAAGGGGCAGTATCGAGAAAGCGACCCTGTTCATCCGATCAACGTTTACGGTAAAACGAAATACGAAGGAGAAGGGGAGGCGTTGCGCCATCGGAACACGATGGTCGCGCGCACAAATTTTTTTGGCTGGAACGTTCAGGACAAATTGAGCCTGGCGGAATGGGTTGTCCACGAGCTGTCGCAAAAAAAAAGGATCAAGGGTTTTACCGACGCTGTGTTTTGTGGTATTTATACCTTGGAATTAGCGCGGGTCCTTGAGGCGGCGATCGAGCGGGACTTGCGCGGGGTTTACCATTGTGTGTCCGGCGACGCGATGTCAAAGTATGATTTTGCCTGTCTTCTGGCGTCTCTTTTTCATCTGCCGCGGGATTTGATTGCGCCCGCTTCGATTGAAGATTTTCCGTTTAAGGCGAAACGGGCTAAAAATTTGTGGCTTAATACGGACAAGTTGAGAGGGGCCCTCGGCCAATCTTTACCAACGATGAAGGAATCGCTGGAAGCTTTTAAACGCGACGCCCGTGATGGCGTCGCCAACGGGTTAAATGTGTGCTCGGCCAAGAGGAACAGGTTTTGTGTTCCCGCATTCTATGGAAAGGACGTCTGATGCAAATCCCATGGTCAAAACTTTATTTTGATGATGACGAACTCAACAATGTGATCGAAGTCGTTAAGTCGCGCTGGGTCTCGACGGGGCCGAAGGTCGAAGAATTTGAGCGGCGGCTGGCGGATTATGTGGGCGTCAAATACGCTATTGCCGTCAGCTCCGGGACAGCGGCCCTCGACATCGCTTTGAAAATCTTAGGCATCACGCCCGAGGACGAGGTCATTATCCCGGCGATGACCTATATCGCCACGGCCAACGCGGTTTCTTATCAGAACGCCACTCCGGTTTTTGCGGATATTGACCCGAAGACCTATACCATCGATCCGGCGGACATTGAAAGCAGGATTACATCCCGGACAAAATGCATTATCCCGGTCGACTACGCGGGACATGCGGCGGATTATGACCGGATCGAGAAGATCGCCCGTCAACACAATCTTTGTATTGTCGAGGACGGGGCGCCGGGGTTGTGCGGCCAATATAAAGACAGGATGCTTTGTTCTTTCGGCGATATGGCGATCACGAGTTTTCATGTGGCCAAGATTTTTACCACCGTTGAGGGGGGGATGATTTTTACGGATAATAAAGAGTATTATGAAAAGGCCCGCATTATCCGTTGGCAGGGCGAAGACCCGAACCACAAGTATCATCACCCGTTAGTCGGGTTCAATTACCGCATGACCGATCTGCATGCCGCGATCGGTCTGGCCCAGACTTCACCACGGAGGATTGAAAAAGTCCTGGCTTCCAGGCTGCAGGCGGCCGACTATTATCAGGCGCGGCTCAAAGGGATCCCGTCGGTCACGCTGCCCTATGTTTCGCCGGATTGCGTTCATCCCTGGTTCCTTTTCCCGATCCTGATTCCCAACCGCGATAATATCCAGCAGTATTTGCTCGACAAGGATATCAAGGCCAATGTGTCCTGGCCGTTGGTCATTTATCGTCAGGAACCCTACAGAAAATTCAAGAAGACCCCTTGTCCGGTTTCCGAGCGGATCACAAGCGAAGTCCTGTGCCTTCCGCTTTTCTATCAGATCAGCCGTGAAGAACAGGATTATGTGGTTGAGCAGTTGTTGGCGGGCATGGAAAAATTCGGAACCATCAATGCAGAAAATCTTCCCGCGTAAAAGCGGCACGGTATTGCCTTATGTCATTTGCGACGAAAGTCAAGGTTGGCCGCCATGTGATTGGCGATGGGGAGCCGGTTTTTATCATCGCCGAGGCCGGCGTCAACCATAACGGCGATCTTGATCTCGCCAAAAAACTTATTCTTGCCGCGAAGAAGGCTGGCGCTGATTCGGTCAAATTTCAAACGTTCAAGGCCGAAAACCTCAATACCCGTCATGCGCCGAAGTCGACTTATCACATCGAGACCACCGGCGCCCAGGGATCGTGGTTTGACCTTCTGAAGACGCAGGAACTGGATCGCCGGGCCCACGAGGTCCTGATCGATTGCTGCCAAAAGGCGGGCATCCTTTTTTTATCCACACCGTATGATGAAGAGAGCGCGGATCTCCTCGATGATCTGGGGGTTCTCGCGTTCAAAGTGGCTTCGACAGACGCCAACAATATCCCTTTCCTCAAATACCTTGCCCGGAAAAAGAAACCCATTTTGCTTTCGACGGCCATGTGCACGCTGGATGAGGTGAAAGAAAGCGTTGACGCCGTCGCCTGTGAGGGGTGCCGGGATTTGGTTTTGTTTCATTGCACGGCCAATTACCCGGCCAAACCGTCGAACGCGAATTTAAGGGCGATGCAGACATTGGCCCGGGAGTTTGGGGTGCCGGCGGGGTATTCGGACCATATTCCGGAAAATTTGATCGCCGTCGCGGCCGTAGGCGCGGGAGCAACGGCGTATGAAAAACATTTTACGCTCGATAAAACTCTCCCCGGCCCGGATCACAGGGCGTCGCTCGAACCATCGCAATTGAAGGAGTTGGTTGAGTTTATCCGCAAAACAGAGATTTTTTTGGGGCGCCCGGAAAAGCGGCCCCTTGAGGCCGAGAAAGAAAACCGGACAAAATTGCGAAAAAGCATTGTGGCCCGTCGGAATCTGAAGGCCGGAGAAAAAATTACGCCTGAGGCCATTTGCGTCAAGCGGCCGGCGACGGGATTGGCGCCTAAGTTTTTTGACGAACTCCTGGGAAAGACATTGAATCGGGACCTGGAGGAAGACGAACTGGTGCGTTGGGAGGACGTGGGGTAGTGGCCGGGAAATTGAAAACCGTGATCTTTGGCGCCGGCGGATTTGCCCGCGAGGTTTTGCCGTTTGTGCGCCTGTGCAAGGGATATGAGGTGTTGCGGTTTGTCGATGTGGATCCGGCCGGCGATAAAATCGACGGTGTCGCGGTCATGGCCGAAAAGGATTTTTGGGTGAAGTATAAAAAGCTTGGAATCAGGGGCGCGGTTGTTGCCGTCGGCGAACCGGCGGTCCGGGAAAAGATTTTTGTGAAATTGAAGCAGACCGGACTGCGGCTGCCGGCGGTGATCCACCCTTCGGCGGTTTTGCCAAAAGGGTTTTCCTGCGGTGAGGGCGCGATCATTTATCCGCTGGTCGCGGCACAGGTTAATGTCAGAATAGGAGCAGGCGTTCTTTTAAATACAGGATGCACCCTAGGTCATGACACCATTGTCGAAGATTTTGCCAATATCAATCCCGGCGTCAATCTTGCCGGGAACGTCCGCATCAAGAAAAGGGCATTCCTTGGCATCGGCAGTACGGTGGTGGAAAAGATCTCCGTCGGCGAAAATACCACAATCGGCGCCGGCGCCGTCGTGATCGACAACATGCCGGACCATGTCATCGCCGTCGGCATCCCGGCCAGGATCATCCGCAATCTCACGGAGTGAGCATGCCAGCGTTCGTTTCAACATCGGTTTTTGCCAACGGGACGCCCGTCGAATGGGCCGTTGAGTCCTTGTTGGATTTGGGAATCACCAATATCGAATTGAGTTCCATTCATGAGCAGGAAGAAAATCTTTTGGCAACGGTCTGCCATTTTGATGTCCATTTTCTGACGCATAATTTCTTCCCTCCGCTTAAGGATCGGACGATCCTCAACATCGCGTCGACTGATGAGGGGGTGCGCCGGCGCAGCCTTGATTTTATACAACAGGCGCTTGATTTTGCCGAAAGACTGGGCGCCGCCGTGTATACGATCCATCCGGGATTCCTCACCGATCCCCTGGGCGAAAGTCGGTCGAGCGGCAATTACGATTTCCGGTTTGACAAACTCAAGCCTGAGGAGGTTGCGGCGCGCCACGCGCAGTGTTTCGAAAATTTTCTGAAATCCCTGCAGGAGATCGGCTCATATCTTGATGGGAAGGACGTTAAGGTGGCCGTCGAAACCCAAGGGTCGGTCGGAGAAAAAGACCAGGTGCTGTTGGCCCGGTCGGAGGAGATGGAAAAATTTTTGACCAGCGTCAGGAACGACCGGATTGGGATCAATCTCAACCTCGGACATCTGAACCTTGCCGCCGCGGCGCGGGGATTTGATCGAAAAGAGTTCGCGGCAAAGGTCCAATCAAAGATTTTCGCGGTTGAGGTCACGCATAACGACGGCGTCACCGACGAGCACAAGGCCTTGCGGCAGGGCGAGTGGTATATGGAAATCCTGAAAGACGGATTTTACGCCGAGGTCCCGCTCATCTTCGAGGGACGTTTTACGCCGGAAAACGAGATCGTCGAATCGTATGACTTGTTAAAGGGGCTGCATGGCGCGTAAGGTCATCGAAAAATTTTCCAAGGACATGGACATGCGCAGGCTCAACCGTTCGGTCGACTGGCGGGTGAGCGCGGCGACACGGCGGGCGGAGGACGCGAGGCGGTTCAGTCAAAAGACTTGCGCTGTGAGCTGCCCGGCCTGCGGTGCGGATCACAGCGCCCCGCTGTCGCAGATTCACGGGTTTGATTACGTGACCTGCGGGGCATGCACGCATGTGTACGTCAAAAATGTCCCGGACCGCGAAAGCCTCAAGGCCTTTTATGAAAACCAGATGCAAGGTGTTGCCATGCGTCCGTCGGAGGACCTGACGCAGAAGAATTTGTATCTGACGCGCGTCCGCGATATTTCGCTGCCGAAAGTTGAGCATGTCACCCGCTGTCTTGGAAAAAAGGGGGTATGGGTCGATATCGGCTGCGGGTCGGGAGAACTCCTTTACGCCGCGCGGAAAAGGGGATGGAAAACCGTCGGGTACGAGATCGACCCGCAGGAGATTCATCTGGCGAAAAATGTTTTCGGGCTCGATGTCCGGCGCGGTTATCTTGATGAGCAGCATGCCGGGGAGATGCTGGAGAAGGCGGATGTGGTTTCGTTTTTTAGTGTTTTGGAGCATGTCCCTGCGCCGTCCGACCTTTTGGCCCTGGTGCGCAAGCACGCGAAAAAGACCGCGGCGGTCGTTTTGGAACTGCCGCATCATCCGTCCTTGAGCGCCTTGACCAACATGGCTTTTCCCGGTATGGTCGCGCGTCATATGCTGCCGCCCAATCATCTGAGTTTGTTCACGGAACGTTCGGTCAACACACTTCTTTCCCAAAACGGGTTTGCCCCGGCGCACATCTGGTATTACGGCCAGGATTTTTATGAATTGATCGGCACCGTTTCCGCGATCGCCAGGTATAAAGACGAAAGAACGCTCAATCAGCTCCTTGATGCCATGGGAGAATTCCAAAAAACAATCGATCGGCTGAAATTGAGTGATGAGATGATTGTGATTGCCAAACGCGTGAAACGGGCCACGTGAAGCGAAAAATTGGTGATTTTTACGGCAACATCAAAAACGCTTCACGTGGTGCGCTTCACGAACGACGAAAATAAGATGATATCTCTTCGCATCATCAACATCATCCAGGCCCGAATGGGCTCGACCCGGCTCCCGAAGAAATCCCTGATGCCGCTGGCCGGACGGCCGCTTGTCGATCATGTCATGGAACGGGCCAAGAAATCCAGGTTGATCACCGAAGTGGTCATGGCCATCCCCGGCACCCCGGACAACGAGCCCATCGCCGAGCGCGCGAAATTGCAAGGCGTGGATGTTTTTCGCGGGAGTGAAAATGATCTCATTGATCGTTATTACCGGGCCGCGGTCCAGTACAAGGCGGACATTATCGTTCGGATTTGCGCCGACAATCCGCTGATCCATCCGTCCGAAATCGACCGGATGATCCAGTATTTTCTTGATCATGATTTTGATTTCTGCTCTAACGTCGGGCCGGTCATGGGCAACAATTATCCCGACGGACTGGGTGCCGAGGTTTTTAGCTTTAAGGCGCTTGAGTGGATCCATGCCAACGTCACGGACCCGCATTGCCGCGAGCATCCGCATGAAAATTTTTACCGGAACAAAGACCGGTTCAATCTCGGGACCGTGCCGTGCCCCGGGGAGCTCGCTTGTCCGGACATTGTTCTGGATATTAACACTAGGGAAGAGTATGATTTTATCTCAAAATTATTCACCGACCTGCAAAAGCCCGGAGAGTTGATTCACATCATGGACATCATTCCGTGGTACCGGCAGCATGCGGACAGGATTCCGGTGACGTACCGGCATTGATTGTTTCGGGGCTAGGGGTTCGGGTTTCGTTATTTTTGATTTATACGAGCCTCGAAGCCCGAAACACGAACCCCGGATAAAGAGAGGACAACATGAAAAACGGTAAATTACAAAACTACATCGCCTATGTCGACGGACAGTTTGTCGAACAAAGGGAAGCAAAAATTTCGATCTACGACTCGGCCCTCATGTTCGGGGACATGGTCTTTGAAATGATGCGCACGTTCAGGCATGAGCATTTCCTCATCGGCGAACACATCGAGCGCCTCTATGCTTCCATGCGGTATTTGAAAATCCCTTTTCCCATGGCGCAGGATGAAATGAGAAAACTTTATGATGAGACGATGGAACGCAACGCCGCCTTTTTCGACGAAAAAGAAGAGATGCGGCCGCTCATCAATGTCTCGCGCGGGGTTTTGCCGATCTATCAGGATGTCTACGGTCACGCCTTAAGACCCAACCTTATCATTTCCGTCTTTCCGCTTCGCTGGACGATCGGCGCGACCTATCCCAATTACGTCAACGGCATCAGTATGTATGTTGCCAGCCAGCGTGCGATCCCCGCTGATCTTCTGGAACCCAAGGTCAAAAACCGCAGCCGCATGCACTATCAGCTCGCTAATCTTGAGATGCGAGAGATCGGGGCGCATGCCTGGGCGCTTCTTCTGGACACGGACGGATTTTTGGCGGAAGGGACGGGCTCGAATATTTTCTTAGTGAAGGACGGGAAAATTTTTACCCCCGAAGGACGCAATATCCTGCGCGGTATCACCCGGCGCTACGTGATGGACCTGGCCAAAGAGTTGAATGTTTCTTGTGAAGAAAAAAATCTGAATGTCTATGATCTCTATCAGGCCGACGAAGCCTTTGTGACCAGCACGCCGTATTGCATCGTCCCTGTGACCAAGATCAACGGCGTCAATATCGGCAGCGGCAAGCCAGGCCTCATGGTCAAACGGCTTTTGGATCATTGGAGTCAAAAGGTCGGAGTCGACATCGTCGGGCAGGTCAAATATTATTCCGAAACCGGCACGCAGTCGTCCTCCAATCCGTTTGTGGAGTTGAAACGCTGATGAAAAGTAATCTCTTCGACCTTTCCTCCAAAACGATCCTCATCACCGGCGCCAACGGGTGGCTGGCCAGTGGTTTTGTTGAGCCGCTGTTATCCTGCGGGGCGAAGCTCATTCTGATCGACAGCAATCCTCAGGTTGGGGTGGCCGCCAAGAAATTTAATCTGGAATATCCTAACGCTGTTGAACCGTGCGTTGTGGACATGTTCGACCGGCAGGGTTACCGGAAAGTCCTCAAAGGTCTCGCCAGGGAATTTGAAATCCACGGGATCATCAATAACGCTTTTTTTTTCGGCAAATCCAATGTTGAGACGGGGAACGAAGGAGATTTTATGACGTTGACGGACGAGCAGTGGGCCATGGCGTTTGAGTCGGGGATCCACTGGGCCGTTGAAACCGTCAAGCCGTTTTTGCCGTCGATGAGGGAAAGGGAAAGCGGTTCCATCGTTAATATTTGCTCTATGTACGCCCTGATCGCCCCCAACCCGGATCTGTACCGGGGCGAATTTAAAAAATATTTAAGCCAGCCGACGTATACCACGATTAAGCACGGTCTCTGGGGATGGACCAAGTACATGGCCTCTTTCCTCGCCGATGATAACGTGCGCTGCAATGCCGTCGCCCCCGGCGCTTTTTCAAAACCGGCCACGGATCCGAAATTCATGAAAAAGTTAAAACAGATCATCCCCATGCGGCGGATCGGTTCGCCGAGGGATCTGGCCGGCGCCGTTGTGTATCTTATGGCCGACAGTTCGTCGTACATGACCGGCCAGTGCCTGACGATCGACGGCGGGTGGACGGTGAGGTGATTTTTTATGGCGGGCGCGGAACCTGACGAACTCGGCGAATTCACCAAGGCCAAGGACGATGTCGCGGCCCGGCGGATCACCACCAGAAAAGATTTGAAAGAGGCTTTTACCCGGCTTGGCGTCAGCCGGGGGATGAGTCTTATGCTGCACGCCGCGATGACGCCTCTGGGGTATGTGGTCAACGGTCCGCACGATGTCATTGAAGCAGTCCTCGATTGTATTGGACCCGACGGGACGATGCTCGTTTCCGCCAACACGAGCCAATTGACCGATCCTGCGGAGTGGAAGGCGCCGCCCGTGCCGCCTGAGTGGGTCGAAACGATCCGGCGTCATATGCGGCCTTTTGATCCCCGCACGACCCTGATCCGCGGGCGAGGGATCTTGCCGCTGACGTTTTTGCTTTACCCTGACGTTCACCGCAGCAATCACCCGGTCAAATCGATCGCCGCCAAGGGGAAGTTGGCGCAGCACATCACCAGCGAGCATCCACTCCACGAGAGCGAAGGGGTGGGGAGTCCGATGCACAAACTTTATCTGGCTAAAGGCTACGCGCTTTTAGTCGGTGTGGACCTTGTGCATTGCACGCCGATCCATCTGGCGGAATTTCTCGCCGACGTCCCGTATCTTTATAAAGACAATTTTAAAGCCTTGGTCCCGAACGCCGCCGGGCAAAATGAATTTGTTGCCTTGAAAAAGTATCCCGTGACTTCAAAATATTTTTATAAACTGCAGGAACCGCTCAAGGCCGCGGGATTTTTAAAAGAATCGCGATTTCATGATTGCCCGGTGTTTCTTCTGGATGTTTTTAACAGCGTGAATTTTGTCGTGGAGATTTTGAAGAGAGAAAATTATTTTTTGCTTTCACCGTAAAGGACCCTCAAAAGGAGAGACCATGAGTTTTATCGAAGGGATCAGTGACTGGAGTGCGAAGGAGCGGGAGTTTTCCAAACTTCGGGATGAAACAATCAATGGGCATCTGAGCGATTATGTCGATCAGTTTGCGGTGACGGCCAAACGGCAGACGATGTGTCATGTCATGTCGAGGATCGAGCTTTTTCAGAAAATTCTTGATGTCCAGGGCGCGATCATCGAGTGCGGGGTTTATCGCGGGCAGGGGCTGATGACGTTTTATCACCTCTCCTCGATCCTCGAGCCGTATGCTTTCACCCGTAAGATTTATGGTTTTGATTCGTTTGCCGGGATGCAGTCCGTCTCGGAGAAAGATCCTCTCCATGTTGATGGGCTTTTGGGGGATGTGGATTATAACTTTCTAGAAAAAATGATCGATGTTCATGACCGTAACCGGCCGTTGAGCCATATTTCAAAGTGTGAGCTCATCAAAGGCGACGCCACCATAACCATCCCGACATTTACCAAAGAACACCCGGAATTGATTGTGGCGCTCCTTTATCTTGATTTTGACATTTATGCCCCGACGAAGACGGCGCTGGAATATTTTTTACCCCTTATTCCCAAAGGCGGTCTTGTGGTCTTCGATGAACTCAATGTCGCAAAATGGGCCGGGGAAACCACGGCCTTTAAGGAATTGATCGACATCAACAAGGTCGAGATCAAGAAATTTCCTTATAATCCCTATGTTTCATATCTTGTCGTCTGAAAATGCCCCGTCAGTCATTTTATCGGCCCCGACCACTGTTTTTTATTCATACCATCGATCCGCTGCTTTGGATCCTTCTTATAATTTTCGTCCGTCCGTTTTTCCGGATCGTTTGTTTTCAGTACCAAGGTGTTAGAGAAAAAGGGTTCAAGCGGCTGGAGATTTCGCTTTTATCCGCTGAGGAATTCGGGGCCGCGAATAAGGAGGGATTGAAGTTTGCCCGCCGGGTCGATTTATTGCGACAGTTCAGGGCCGTGATCACTGTGACGGATCAGACCCTGGATTTGAGCCGTTATTTCGCGAAGGAGGCGCTACGGTTTTATACGGATCTGGTGTTGTCGGCGAAGATGCTGGATAAAATGGGAGAAAAGGACGGCGCGTTTGCCTTCACTCCGAGGGTCGGGAATCGCGCCTTGGCGGGAGAGTTTATTGATTTTTTCTCAGAAGCCACCGGATTCTCTCATCTGAGATCGGTGCAGGTTTTAGTGTCTCCGTTTCCCTACGTTGGGCGGGCCGTCGCTCAATGCGCGATTCTTTTCGCGAGTTTTGGCGCGTTGGTTTTAAAAAGGAAAAAGGCCGCAGGGTCCCCTTTAGAGAGAAAAACCCTTTTGATCTCCAGCTTCCCGTCGGAACTGGAGCCGGATTGCTTGCGGTATTTGTCCGCAGGGTTTTTTATCGACGGAGTCAGGATTAAGAAAGAGGATATCCTTTTTCTTGGGAAGGACAGCCCGCAGGCGCGGAAATGGCGCGAGGGGGGGTATCACTTTCAGTCGCTTTTTGATCTCGCGGACGGACGGCTGCTCGTTGAATCTTTTGTGAAACTGTGCGGCCTGCTGATCCGGTCTCCTGGCGTGACGATCTCATTTCTGGCGATCCTGCCGCCGTGGTTGCTGCCTTATCTGATCCTGACGGAATTGCTGATCGAGAAATATCATTTCCGCGGATTGATCTACACCAATTCAGACGTGGGGTGCGAGCCGATCCAGTCTCTTTCGTTCGCGGCCAGAAAAATCCCGGTTGTCCTGTTTTATTAATCCGCCAGTACGTTTGCTCACCCCATGTGGGCGTTTTTGCAGGCGACACATATTTTTGTGTGGAATGAAGATATGATCCGTTTTCTGCAATCGCACCCGCAGGGAGGAGAAAAGCGATTTTTTGTCTCTGGACCGCTGATGCAGGTTGAGGACCGGCTCGGTGAAGAGACGCTTAAGACCGCGCGCCGCGAGTTTGACCTGGTCTCCTCGCCGGCGAAAAAAATCCACGTCGGCCTTTTTGATATCGCGCCGGCCAACCGGGATTTGATGGAGAACCAGAGGTTCGTTCAAAACCCGAAGCTGACGAGGGAGATCCACAGGAATTTTTTGTTTGATGTTTTTTCTTTGGGTGAAGAATATAAGGACGTCCGGATCCTGATTAAACCGAAGCGCTGGTCTGCCAAGCACGATCTTGATCCGGCGATCAACGAGTATATTGACGGTCACCGCGAATTCATCGTTCTTTTGCCGCCGTCGCTCAATCCGCAGATCGCGATTCAGAGCTGTGATCTGGTGATCTGTTTTCCGTTCACCTCGATTTTTTTTGCCGCGCTGCAGAAAGGGGTGCCGGGGATGTTTTATTATCCCTTTGCGGACTCCGGATTGCGGAAGATTGCCTTGTTTCAGCCGTTCACGGCCTATGGCCGGGACAATTTGGGAAAGCGATTCCAGGATTTTTATGAAGGCCGGGCCCATCGGCTGGACGCGGGGGAAAGCGCGAAATTGTGCGGGATTGAAACCGGCGCGCCGGTGCGGGAGAGGTTTATCGGGGAGTTAAGCAGAATTCTGGGGTAAAAAATAATGACCAGTCAGGCCAGACAATTCAAATCCGGCGCGATATATCTTTTCGCCACGCTGGTCGACAGTGTTGTTCCAGTTATCACCCTTCCCATTTTTACCCGCATTTTATCCGTCGAGGATTATGGGGCGCTAGCCTTGGCGCAGGTGTACGCCCTGTTTGCCGGCGGGCTGGCGAATGTCGGCCTCAATACGGCTTATAACAGAAACTATTTTCAGTACAGCCAGGATAAGGCGCGGGAGGGGCAGCTTTTTTTTTCGACCATCCTCTTTGTCGTTTTCAGCAGCTGCGCGTTCGGACTGCTCACGTTTTTGTGGCGGGAACCGCTGTCGGCGTTTGTCATCCGTTTTCCGCATTACGGCGAACTCCTGTTCTGGTCCTTTTGCGGGAATTGTCTGATCAATCTGCGGCTGTATTTTCTGACCTATCTGCGCAATAAAGACCGTCCTAAACAATATGTGGCGAACACGATCCTTCTCAGCGGGCTGAACCTCGCGGTATCCCTTTATTGTGTCGTCATTCTGCGGGTCGGGGTTATGGGGATTGTTTACGCGCAGGTGATCTCATCTCTGGTTGTCCTTGTTTTTTTGGCGCTTCAATTGAGACGAGAATTGCCGTTCGGTTTTAGCTGGATGATGTTGACGGAGGAACTTAAGATTGGAGCGCCGCTTTTGCCGATGATTATTTTTGGCGTTGTGGGCAATCATTTTGATAAGTATATGGTGGGCCTGCTTTCGACCGTCGGGGGAGTCGGTGTTTACAGCGTCGGTCAGAAGATCGCCATGTTGATTTTCACCTTCACGACTTCTCTACAAAATGTTTTTTCCCCGCAGATTTACAAAAAGATGTTTGATGGCACAGCGGAGAGTCCTGCCGAGATCGGGCGGTATATCACACCGTTTGCCTATATCGTTGCCCTCATGGCCCTGCTTTTGGTTCTGTTTGCGGAAGAGGCGGTCTGGCTGCTCATGCCGCCGTCGTTTTATGGGGCGATTGATATTATTATTTTGCTTTCTCTTTTTTATACGCTTTTATTTTTTGGTAAGATTAACGGCGATCAGCTGATTTACGCGAAAAAGACGATGATGACTTCTGTTATCATCATGGGCGGCGCGGTTGTGAATGTGATTTTTAATATCCCTTTCATTTTAAAATGGGGCGCTGTCGGCGCGGCCGGGGCCACACTGGGCTCTCGTGTTGTCACCGGCGGGATCGTGTTTAAAGTCGCTCAGCATTTTTACCGCGTTGGCTGGGAATACCGGAAGCTCGGGATGATTTTTGCAATTCTGTTCGCCGCCGCTTTCCTTTTGCTGATCTTGCGGGCTTGGGCCGTCCCGTATCCGTTGCGGGTTGTTGTGAAAATTGCCGTGTTGGGAGGATATGGTTATGTGGGATTTAAAATAGGATTCTTTCATGCGATGTCTCCTTTTTCAAAACGAAAAGTGCTTTAAAGATTTTGTGGCGCGGCATGGCTCGGCCCCTCCGGGCGCAAAGTATCTGTCTCTGGAGGATCTTTCCCCATCGATCATACATTTTTTGGAAGTGAACGGCATTCCCGAGTCGGGTCCGGTTCGCTTTGATGAGAACCGGAGGGCCCAGCTTGTCACCGCCTACATTGATCTCATCGGACAATTGGGTGTTGAACTCAATAGCCTGCTGTGGTGGGCGACCGATCTGTCTTCTAAAAACCGTTTCAACTCTAAGCTCCCTGAATATCTGCAACAATTTCTAACGGTCCTGGATGCTGCGCAAAGCGAGTCCTGTGATTGCCTTCTGGTGCTGCCTGTCGCATGGCCGATCCATGCGACCCTCAAGGCAGCGTTCACTCAGAGAGGTCTCACATGGACCGTATATGATGATAAAAAAGAGCGGTGGCGTTCCTGTGTCCGTGCAGTTGTCTACCGCGTTATGTCCATTGGCCGTCATTTTTGGCGTAGCCTCTGGCGTTGGACCTATGCGCGATGGAAATTGAAAAATATTATTCAAAACGGTTTGAAATCGGATAAGGGATATTATCTGCTCAAGACCTTCGTTTATGATCATTCGTTTGTTGCGGGGGATCAATATCGGGATGCCTTTTTCGGCCCGTTGCCGGATTATTTGAACGGGAGAAAGGACCATGTGTTTTTTGCGAATATTCTCGGTGATTTCCGGTCTTGTGTTGCCAAGATTGCCCAATGTCGGGATGCCCTCATCATCCCGATGGATTTTTTCTCGACCATGGGGAATATTGCGGGGACTCATCTCCGTGCCTTGTGTTATTGGCCCCGCAGCCGCGGCGGCGTGATGTTTGCGGGAGAAGACGTGACGGGCATTGTAAACAACGAGATGTTTTTAACGTCCGGTCGCATCCAGACGTATCAGCTTTTGCATTATCGTCAGGTTTACGAACTGCTCAAGCGAATCAAGGTTGAGACATTCCTGACCAGTTTTGAGAATAACCCCTGGGAAAAGATGTGTTTTTTGGCTTTGCGACGGTTTTCGCCGATGACAAAAATCATCGGCTATCAGCATACCGTGACCCCTCAGGCCTCGGTGAACATGTTCATCAGTCGTCTCGAGGCTGGTGTGATCCCAAAACCGGATCGGATTTTGACTGTTGGGGAAGGCCCGCAACGGATCATTCAGCGTTATACGGGGATTAAAACTCTGCCCGTCGAGCCGGCTTGCGCCTTGCGGTTTGAATATCTTTTTTCATTGAAGGAAAAGGAAAGGCAACGGACCGGCGTGATTCTGCTGGCCCTCGAAGGAATTTTTGAAGCGTATAAGATGGTCAATTATGTTATGACGCAGTTGCAGGGGAGTTCTCGATATCGCGTGATCCTTCGTACCCATCCCGTGCTGCCGCTCTCATGTTTTGATCATAAGCTAAAATTCAAATTGAAAGACCTGTCGAATTTTACACTCTCGCAGTCGCGGACATTGCAGGAAGATATCGAAAAGGCCGATATCGCAATCTATTGGGGAAGCACGGTGGGCATGGAGGCCCTTTGGGTCGGCAAGCCTGTCATTCATTATAATATGGGCGCCATGTTCAGCTATGATCCGCTCTTTGAATGCCATGACCTCAAATGGGTTGTTAAGGATCAAGATCCGCTGCCGCCTGTTATTGAGGCGATTTATGCCCTTCCAGACAATGAATTTAAGATGCAGCAGCGCAAGGCCAGGATTTATCTCGAGCAGTACTTTCATCCCATCTCCGAGGCTGGTTTTAAGAAATTTCTTTAAGACTGACATTTTTTCTCGCTTAAAACATTTGAATATGAAATTGACGAAGCGGTTGTCTTTGGTTAGAATAGGCACACTTTGGATGGGATTTCAAAAATGAGGAGTTTTTAATGTCGGATATCTATGTTTTGGGTATTAATGTCAGCCATGATATTTCAGCGGCCCTGGTCAAAAACGGTCAACTGGTCTGTGCGATTGCCGAAGAGCGGTTAAACCGGATCAAACGTTTTACCGGCGGAGTGGATCGGGACGGGATGACCAACAAACATGTTCCGCATCTGGCCGTCAAATATTGTCTGGACGCGGCCAAGATCGGGTGGAAAGACGTTGCCTTGATTGTTGTTTCGACGTGTGTTGTGGTCAATTACGAAACCTTCCAAACCCGCGCCATCACCAGAGAAGAAATTTTAGAACAATTGCCTCCCGATGTGGATCCCAACAAAGTTCAGATCGTTGGGCACCATATCGGGCATGCCGCGAGCGCTTACTATCCGTCGGCGTTTGAGGACGCGGTCATCATGATCGCGGACGGCGGCGGCAGTCTTATTGAAAAAGAGCCGGGGGAATATTTCGAAGAACGGGTCACGATTTATCGCGGCCAAGGGAATAAAATCGAGGTTTTGAAGCAATATCTTGATGGTGCGCCGAGTAACGGATATTTGTCCAACCGCCAGCACTGTTCGTTGGGAGATTTTTATCAGAGTGCTACGCTGTTTGTCGGGTTTAAAGGAGGCGATGAAGGCAAGACCATGGGGTTGGCCCCGTATGGGAGCAACCGGTATTTTAAGGCCTTTGAGGACGCGATTGTTTTTCAGAATGGGAGTTTTTCGATCAAAGAGGAATTCCAATTCAACAAATGGCGGGAGCGCGGCGGGGATTATTATAAAGGACAGTTTTCATCAGCCTCAAGACCCGGTGAACCGCTCCGGCAGATCGACAAAGATGTGGCTGCGGCGGTGCAACACGCGACGGAACGGGCGTTGATCCGTCTGGCCCGTGAGGCTTATGAAAGAACGAAGTCCGAGAATTTGTGCTTGTCCGGCGGCGTGGCGTTAAACAGCGTGGCCAACAAAAAGATTTTGGATGAAACGCCTTTCAAAAATATTTTCGTCCAGCCGGCGGCCGGCGATGACGGCTGTGCCATCGGCAATGCCCTTTTGGGATGGTCCATGCTTTTGGGCCATCCGCGCAATTGGGAAATGCGCAATGCCTATACGGGACGGGAATATTCGGAACAAGAGATTAAGAATGCCGTTGCGAAATACGAAGGGTGGCTTGAAGTCATTGCGGTTCCCGACGTCGTTAAAGAGACCGCCCGCTTGATCGCGGAGAAGAATATCGTGGGGTGGGTTCAGGGGGGATCGGAATTCGGGCCCCGGGCCTTGGGTCACCGCAGCATTTTGTGCGATGCCCGGACGCCTGAAATGAAGGATATTATTAATAGTAAAGTGAAACACCGTGAGTCGTTCCGTCCCTTTGCTCCCAGCATCCTCGAGGAATTCAATAACGAATATTTTGAACTCGATTGTCCCAGCCCTTACATGCTCCTGATTGCCGGGGTTAGAAAAACTGATGTTGTCCCCGCGATCACGCATGTGGACAACAGCGCCCGGGTTCAGACCGTCAACAAAAAGGACAACGGCGTCTATTACGATCTCATCAAGGCTTATTACGAACTCGCGGGTGTCCCTCTCATTTTGAATACCTCTTTTAACGTGGATGGCGAGCCCATTGTCGAAACGCCTGAAGACGCAATCCGGTGTTTCCTGGGGA
Source organism: uncultured Planctomycetales bacterium (assembly GCA_964361085.1). Classification (GTDB taxonomy): domain Bacteria; phylum Omnitrophota; class Gorgyraeia; order Zapsychrales; family JANLHA01; genus CAYHZK01. Next base: position 78 of record CAYHZK010000017.1, on the reverse strand, counting down.
CAAAAATGGATTATCTCGTGATTGGTAACGTCCTGCTTAAAAAGCAGGACGTCAAATGCGCGATTTTTAAAATTTTGC
>CAYHZK010000016.1:0-19367 GCA_964361085.1 uncultured Planctomycetales bacterium | reverse complement strand
AAGCGACCTGGACGATATCACCGAGCTCGTCGAGATCATCCAGGTTTTGAAGGATGTGGCGGATAATCGTTTTCATGAACTGGCCGTCCGTAAAGATCGCTTTTCCAGGTTCGGCGAATCGTTCGTGGAATTTTTCCGGATGATCAGTTTGTCGGCGGTGCGGCATCCTCTGGTGTCCAACGACAACTCCAGGATCGGGCTCGTGGCGGTGACGTCCGAGGCGGGGTTCATGGGGGACTTGAATGCCAAATTGATCCGGTATGTGCTGGCCGAAAAGGAGAAATACGCCGACAGCGTCCTCATCACCGTCGGGCGCAAAGGCGCCGAACGCCTGAAACCCGCGCAGCCGGATATGAAAACGTTTGTGGACGTCGCTGAAACCGGGCTCTATGAAGTCGCCGTCCGCCTCAAAGATTATCTCATCGGCGAAATCATGGAAAACCGGCTGGGCAGCGTGTACGTGATTTATCCCTGGTCCAAGAGTTTTAACCTGCAAAAACCGCGGACCGTAAAATTGCTGCCTTGCGACGAGCTCCTGACAAAGCAGGCTGAGTTCGTCGACAGCATCGAGTCCGTCATCGAGGAGAGCGACCCGATCGATATCATCGGCCATCTGGCCGACATGTGGATGGTCTGCCGCCTGTATGAAATTCTGCACGACACCTCGATTTCCGAGGCCGCGGCGCAATCGCAGCAGCTTGAGGCCAGCGTGCAGAGAATGAAGAAGGATAAAAAAGGAATTGCGATGTCGTTCAGCAAGGCCCGCAAAGGCGATATTGACAAGAGTATGCGCGAGGTCTTTACGGCCAAACTGATGTCCGGCGGGAGACGCTGATGGGACTGTTGCAAAACGCCCATCTGCGGCGTTATCTCCTCGTTCGCTTGTGCGGCGTACCGACGATGTACGCCTCCGCGCTCACTCGTCGATGCCTTGCATCTGGGCATTTTGTAACAGTCCCTAATTAACGGAGAAGGTTCGTCGTGGAAGACCAAAATTCCGGCCTGAAAAATCAAAATCCGGAGCCGCCCAGTCCGTCCGGGGCGCCCGTCGATGCCGCCCAGAAAAAACCCCGCCGCGGCAAGGGGAGGATCATCTCGGTCCAGGGGCCGGTCGTCGATATCTGTTTCGAGAATTTTGAGGATATCCCGTCTCTCTATGACGTGGTGGAGGCGTTCACGTTCGATAAAAGACGCGTGATCATGCAGACCGCCGAACATTTGAGCAAAAAGATCGTGCGCACCGTGTCGCTGATGGACACCCTGAACCTGCAATTGAATTCGGTTTGTTACAATACCTTTCAGCCGATCACGATTCCGATCGGCGATGAATGTTTCGGCCGGGTTATGGATGCCGTCGGAGAGCCCATTGATCAGAAAGGCCCGATCAACGCCCCCATCCGCAAGCCGATCCGCGTCCTCACCCAGCCGTTGGGATTTGACCTCAAACAGAAGAAGGCCGCAAAGCTTGAGGTTCTGGAAACGGGCCTGAAATATTTCGATCTTTTATATCCCCTGGTCAAGGGAAGCAAGACGGGAATCATCGGCGGGGCCGGTTGCGGCAAGACCGTCGTGGTTCTGGAGTTGATCAACAACATCGTCAAGCAGCACGGCGGGTCCTGCGTCTTTACCGGGATCGGCGAGCGCATCCGCGAGGGCAATGAGCTGTTTCATGAGTTGACCGAAAGCAAGCTGATCGGCAACGTCATGCTGGCCTACGGGCAGATGGACCAGCCGCCGGGCGCCCGCGCCGAGGTTGTCAACACCGGCATCACCCTGGCGGAATATCTGCAGTCCAAGAATAAAGACATCCTGCTTTTCATGGACAACATTTTCCGGTTCATCCAGGGCGGACAGGAGGTCTCAACACTCCTGGGCCGCGTCCCGGCGGAGACCGGGTATCAGCCGACCCTGGCCTCGGAGGTCAGCAGCGTTCAGGAACGGATCCGGTCGGTTCCCGGCGGGGGGTCGGTCACGGCGTTGCAGGCGGTTTACGTTCCGGCGGACGACATGACCGATCCGGCGGTCGTCGCCATTTTCAGTTATCTCGACGGGTCCGTGGTTCTTTCCCGCGAACTGGTGCAGCGCGGGATGTATCCGGCGATCGACCCCTTGCAGAGTTCCTGCGCCAACCTTGACCCCAACGTCGTCGGGCGCCGGCATTACGAAATCTCTCAAAAGGTCATTGAGCATATCAATAAATACAATTCGTTAAAACGGATCGTCGCGGTTATCGGCGTTGAAGAACTGAACAAAGACGACCGCCTGGCTTACGGCCGGGCCCAGAGGATTTTGAATTTCATGACCCAGCCGTTTTTCGTCAGCGAGGTTTTCACCGGCAAAAAAGGGCAGTATGTCACCCTGGAGGAAAACCTCGACGGTGTTCAACGGATTCTGCAGGGCGATTACGATAAAACCAAGCCCGCCGATTTTTACATGATCGGCAAGGCCCCGAAACCTTAAGCATTTCCTGAACAATTTCCTATGATAAAATCCGGCGACAAAATTTTGGCTGACGAACTGGTCAAACGCAATGTCTTGACGAGGGCCGTTGCCGACACCTGCCTTGCCGAGCTGCAAAATTCTCAGGAATCGCTGCAAGGGTATCTGCGGCAGCGGGGCCTTTTGCCGGAACGCCAGATCCTGGCGGCCCTGTCCTCGGCGCACCATCTGCCTGAAGTTGATTTGAAAACCGTCCCCATTGACAAAGGGGTGGTGGCCAAGGTCCCGGTCCGTTTTGCCTGGTACTACAAGTTTATGCCCATCAAAGCCGAGGGACGTGTCCTGACCATCGCGACCGCCACACCGTTCGACGTCAAATTTCACGACGACATCCGCGCCCATCTGGGATTTGAACCGACGGTGGTTCTGGCCAGGGAGGCGGATGTGCTGGACGCCCTCAACACGCATTACGGCCTTGCCGCCAATACCGTCGACCGCCTGACGAAGGAAACGACCAGAAAGCCGGTCCGCGAGGACGAAACCGCGCCGTGGGTTGAGGACCTCGAGAAGGCCGGCGATGACGCCTCCGTCGGCACGCTGGTCAACGAGATCATTTTCGAGGCCTACAAAAAGCGCGCGACCGACATCCATATCGAGCCCTACCGCCATAAAGTCCGGGTGCGTTACCGCATCGACGGTGTTCTGGCGGACGCCCATATCCCGTCGGCCGTGAAGGAATTTTTGCCTTCCATCATTTCCCGGATCAAGCTGATGGCCGGTCTGAGTATCGTCGAAAGACGTCTCCCCCAGGACGGGAGCGCTGTGGTCAAGACCAGGGAGCAGGATCTGGACCTGCGCGTCTCCACCATCCCGACGGCCCGGGGCGAAAGCATGGTCATCCGTATTCTCCCCACGAACGTCACCTTGCTGAGCCTCGAAAAATTGGGACTGGACCAGGCGAACCTGAGACTTTTCCGGGAACTGATCGCCAGGCCTCACGGGATCATCCTGGTCACCGGCCCGACGGGCTCTGGCAAAACCACAACGCTGTATGCCTGTCTCAACGAGCTCAATTCTCCGGACAGGAAGATCATTACTCTCGAAGATCCGCTGGAATACGAACTGGAGGGGATCACCCAGATTCAGGTGAATCCCAAAATCAATCTCGATTTTTCTGCGGGGTTGCGCAGCATCCTGCGGCACGATCCCGATATCATCATGGTCGGCGAGATCCGCGACGTCGAGACGGCGGAAATCGCGATCCGCACGGCGCTGACCGGGCACCTGGTCTTTTCAACGCTGCACACCAATGACGCGGCGAACGGCGTGACCCGTTTGCTGGAAATGGGGTTGGAGCCGTTTCTTGTGTCCTCCAGCATCCAGGCCTTTGTCGCCCAGCGTCTGGTCAGGATCATCTGCCCGCACTGCAAAGAGGAAACCAGGAGCGGCGTTGAGGATATCAAAAAAGAGATCGCGCAATCCCTGAAGCACAAGGATCCGCAGAGTATCAGGGTTTTTCAGGGCAAGGGATGCGACCACTGCAATGGAACGGGCTATTACGGCCGGACGGCCATTTATGAGGTCCTGGCCGTCGACGAGGAGATCCGTTCCCTGATTTTAAAAAAACCGCGGGCCGAGGATATCAAAATGCTGGGGATCAGGAACGGCATGATGACCTTGCGCCAGGACGGGTGGAGAAAAGTCCTGGAGGGCATCACGACCGCGGCGGAAGTAATCGACGTCACGGCCAGGGACGAACGGCCGGACGAGGGACGCGCGGCACGGAACGCCAAAGAGACCGCGCCGCGCGCTTCAGCGCCGCCGGCAACGCGCGTCGTCAGCCCGGATGTTTTAAAGGCCGCCGATGACTACAATTCGCGCGTTTACACCCGCGCCGGACTCGCCGTCGGGGTTTGTTACATGATTGTGCAGCAGGATGACGGCGATCTGCTGCGTCTTACCACGGACGGCGTTGAGCACCGGTCCATCAGCAGAGACATCAGCGCCGGCGGAGTGCGGTTCATCGCGGGGAATCATCTGCCCGTCGGCACGATTATCGACCTTAAAATCCAGTTGTACAAAGACGATAAAAGCATCGATTGCCTGGCCAAGATCTGCCGCGTTGAGGAAGACAGCGCCTCTCCGGTGTTTTATCTGGCCGCGTATTTTCTTGATATCACGAGTTCCGACCGTGTCCGTCTGGATAACTATGTCCGGGCCCGCGCGGCTCAGGACAGTCCGCCTTCGGCGGAAAAACCCGCCTCCGGCGGATAAACTTTCGCGAGGTTCCGATGCCGATTTTTTATTACAAAGCCAAAAAGAAATCCGCCGAAACAGTGGCCGGGCGCATCGCGGCCGACAATAAAGGCGACGCCGTTGAAAAGATCCATCGCCTGGACCTTGTGCCGATCGCAATCGAGGAGGAGGGCGCGGGGGTTCTCAGGACCGGAGCGCTGGGTTTGGGGAGGATCAAACCCGCGGATCTTTATCACTTCACCCGTCAGTTATCGGGTCTGCTCAAATCCGGCGTGCCGCTTTTGCGCGCCCTCGAAGTCATCGCGCGCCAGATCAAGCGCCCCGCGTTTCAAAGGATGATTGAAAATATCCATTTTGGGGTCAAGGAAGGGCGCACATTCTCCGACGGGCTGACGGAGCACCCGAAGGTGTTTTCGTCTTTTTATGTGACGATGGTGAAGGCCGGCGAGGAAAGCGGAAATTTGAAAGCGATCTTGACGGACCTGGCCCATTATCTGCGTTCGCAGTCGGAGATCGTTTCGAAAATCAGAACCGCGGTCGCCTATCCGATGCTGATGGCTGTTTTTGGCGCGGGAACGGTGTGTTATGTCCTGACCAGCGTGATGCCCCGGATTGCCAGTCTGTTTCAAAATCTCGAACAGGACCTGCCCTGGCCGACTCAGGTGGTCATGCAGGCGAGCGCATTTCTCCTCGAGCAGTGGCCGTGGCTGGCGGTTGCCCTTGTTGTGATTCTCGGGCTCTGGAATTCCTGGGCCAAAACAAAGGAAGGGCTGCTGTTCAAGAGTCAGATCAGGCTGAGCCTCCCGTTTCTCGGCGAGTTGGGCCTGAAGGCCGAAATGGCCCGTTTTTGCCGGACGCTGGAGCTGCTCCTTAAAAGCGGCATCCCCATTGTCAAGGCCATCCATCTCGCGATTCCCGTCGTGGGAAACATCCTGATTCGGGATCAGCTCACGACATGTCTGGAGGAACTGGTGGCGGGCCGCTCTCTGGGCGACAGTCTCAGGGCAGCCTCGCGCGTTCCGCCTTTGTTAGGAGAGCTCATCGCCATCGGCGAGGAAAGCGGCTCGCTCGGCACGGCCTTAGGCGATATCGCCGAAAGCTACGAGCAGGAAGTGAACGAGGCCATCAAGGTGATGACCGCCCTGCTGGAGCCGCTCATGATCATTGTCGTCGGCGCTATGATCGGATTTATTGTGATGGCCATGCTGATGCCGGTGTTCCATCTGGACATCATGACCCGTTGAGATGAAACTGTTCTGGACATGTGTGATCCTGATAGCGGCCGCGGGTCCGGTTTTCGGGAATGGGGAGGCCGGCCTTTCTTCCTGGGGCGAGGTCAAGGGAGAGCATTTTATCGTATCGCACGAATCGAAAGGGCACCGGGAGGTTGCCGCGACATTGCTCCGTCGGGCGGAGGAATATTATCGCAAGATCGCCGTCCAGTTGGGATACGCGCGGTATTCGGATTTTTGGACCTGGGAGAACCGGGTGAGAATTTTTTTGTTCAGCGACCAGGCCTCATTCATGAGCAAAACGGGACAGCCGCTTTGGTCGGCGGGGGCGGCGCTGCGGCATTCGCGATTGTTCCAGTCCCGGGCCATCATGACGTATCCGCAGGAAGAAGATTTTTACGACGGCCTGCTGCCTCACGAGACCGCCCATTTGATCCTTCACGATTTCATCCGTCGGGAGGAGAATCTTCCCATCTGGTTCGATGAAGGGGTGGCCCAGATCCAGGAGAGCAGGAAAAGCGATGTGTCGAGGGAGATGATGCGCCGGCTGGCGCGCAAGAAACGTCACATCCCTTTCAACGCGCTCATGAATCACGATATCCGCACGGAGACGGATCAAACGCGAGTTAAGATTTTTTATGCCGAGAGTCTTTCCATTGTTGAATTTCTCCTCAAAACATACGGCAGCGATTCTTTCGGGGCCCTCTGCCGTCAGATGCGTGACGGCAAATCTTTTGAGGAAGCCCTGACGGCGGCCTATCCGGGCGTCAGGGACCTTTTGACTTTAGAAAATAAATGGATTTCATATATCGTGGGACAATAAACGGAGGCGATATGCAGAAAGAAAAATTCAGGCCCGGCGCGGGATTCACTCTTGTCGAGATCATGCTCGTTGTGATCATCATCGGCGCCCTGGCGGCCATGGTGATCCCGCGGTTGTCCGGACGGTCCGAACAGGCTAAAAAAGCGGTCGCGCGGACCGACATCGATTCCCAGCTATCCACGGCGCTCAAACTCTACGAGCTGGACAACGGCAATTTTCCGACGACGAGCCAGGGACTGGAGGCCCTGCTCAAAGAACCCACAAGCAGCCCCGTCCCCAAAAACTGGAACGGCCCTTATCTGGAGAAGAGGCCGGTCGATCCGTGGGGCAGCCCGTATGTGTACAAATCTCCGGGCGAACACCGTCGGGATTACGACCTTTCCTCAAAAGGCAAAGACACCAACGATGATGAAGACGATATCGTCAACTGGGAATAACCACAGGCGCGGGCGCCGCGGCCTGACCTTTCTGGAGCTGATGACAACGACCGCGATTCTGGGTGTCGGGATTGTCGGCATTTATAAAGCGCTGCTGGCGTCCCTGGATTATCAAAGGCATTTGACCTGCCGCCTCCACGCCATGAACCTCATGGATCATGAAATCGCGCGCATCCAGACGATGTACCAGGGCGCAGGAGAGCTTCCCGAGGGCGAGAACGGGAAGGTTTATGAGGTTCTGCTGAACCATGCCGCGATCCCTTTTCAGGTGACCCTGGACGGGAAACAATTTCAGGCCGCCGATCAGCTGTTGTGGCTCGACGTCACCTTGTCGTGGCCGGAACGCGGCCGTTCTTTTAAGATAACCCGCTCGGTGTATCTTGTGAAAATATGAGTCTTCGAAAAGTCTTCTTGATCCCTCCCCCTCGATGGGGGAGGAGGGGTGGGGGTAGAGAAAGTTTTACCCTGATTGAAATGCTCCTGGTGGTTTCGCTCATGGCCATGACGGGGCTGGCGGTTTACAATGTGATCGCGAGCGGATTGAAAATATGGGAACGGAGCCAGCGTTACACTGTGGAAGAGGACGCCGCCATTTTTTTTGAAAAATTGACCCGGGACCTTAAGAACTCCTATCCTTACTCCCTGATCAAGTTTTCCGGCACGGGAGTCAGGATGTCCATCCCAACCCTGGTGAACATGCCCGTCGACAAGAAAATCGCCGCCGGCCGGCCGGCGTATATCGAACAGATGGGATGTGTTGAATATTTCTGGGATCAAGGCAGGCAGGCGTTGTCCCGGCGGCAGGCGAATTACAGCCAGGCGCTGGGCGGCCACTTCGACCGCGGGACCGTTCTTGTCAAGCCGGTCCAGGGGCTGCGTTTTCTTTATCTCTACCGGGAGGAAAACGAGATCCGGAAGAAAAAGACCGCCGACGGGGCTTTGCCTGTCGCGGTTGAGGTGTCGCTGCTCCTTGGCGATCAAACTGAACCCGTCAAAACCATGACACGGCAAATCAATCTTCCCCGGGGACAATGATGGCAGTTCATAAAAAACAGAGTCGCCCGTCGTCGGTCGTCAGTTGTCCGCGTTTTACGGGCCACGAGATACGGAATACGAGATACGAAATACGAGACCCCTCCCGCCAGGGATCGATCCTGATTACGGCCCTCTGGGCGCTGGGGCTTTTGAGTTTTTTTTGTGTGAGCTTAGGGGCGCAGATTCAGCAGGGCATCATCCTCTTGTCCCGCATGAACAAACGGGCTGTGGTCCGCTCGGCGGCGGAGGCGGGAATTTTCAAAGCCATGGCGATTTCAAAAAGCGAATACGCGAAAAATCCTCTTCCGAACCTCGCAAGGGACAGCGTCTTTTTTAACAGCCCGGCGCAGTTTGAAAATATTGAGCTGGGGGATGGGCGGTTTGAGGTGAGCTATTTAAGTTACGATGAACCTTCCGGAAAACCTCTTGTGCGGTACGGTCTTTCGGATGAAGAGCGCCGTCTCAATATCAACCGCGCCGACCGCGCGGCCCTCAAGCGCCTCATCGCAGAGGTCACGGGCCTGGACGATGAATCCGCCGGAGAGCTCGCGGGCGGCATCATCGATTGGCGCGAATACGGCGAAAGCGATATCGAGGACTTTCACAGCGATGATTTTTATGAGAATCTGGAATTTCCTTACCAGGAAAAAAAGGGGGCCTATGAGACTCTCGATGAGCTCCTCCTCGTCAGAGGGATGGACGAGGCCGTTTACGCGGAGTTGATCGATTTCGTCACCATTTATGGAAACGGACTCGTCAACATCAACACCGCATCCTGGGTTGTGCTGATGGCCGTGGGGTTGTCGGAGGAAGAGGCCAGGACCCTCGCGGGGATGCGCCGCGGCGCCGACGGATTGCCCGGGACTCCCGATGATTATCTTTTCCCCGACGCCAACACGGCGGTGCTCAGACTCGCCGAGACCCTGGATCTGGAGCCGCCGGAGATCGGGCGGCTTCACGCGCTGGTGGCGCAGGGGACGTTCACCACCGTATCGGCTTATTACCGGGCGCAAAGCAAAGGCACGCTCCTTTCCGGCAGGGAAAATAAAATCATCACCTGTGTCTTTCAGGGGAATGATGGTAAAATTCAGTACTGGCGCGAACAATAGTCGCGTGAAGCGTATCTCGTGAAGCGTTTTTGATTTTCCGCTTCACGAGGCGCGCTTCACGGAAACAGAATAAATTATGGGCAAAACCAAAGACAGAATTGGGGTTTGTTTAAGCGAGGAGGCGGTGAAGATCGCCCACCTCCGGATCACCCCGTCGGAAAAGCGGGCCGTCAGTGTGGCGAAAGGGGACATCCGCGGTGTTCCTCCGGATGAAATCCCCGCGGTCATCCAGGCGCTTTTATCCGAACTCAACCTCAAAAAACCCGTGGCCGTCTGCGCCTTGCCCTCCCAGATCGTCACCACCAAGAACATCGAGATCCCCTCGACGGACCCCGCGGAGATCAAATCCATCATTGATTTGCAGGCAGGCCGGCACACCCCCTATTCCCGTGAAGAAATTCTGATCGGTTACCTTACGATCGGGACGTTTCAGCGCAACTACACCAAGGTCCTCATGGTGATCGTCAACCGCGATGTGATTCAGGGGCAGCTGGGGATTTTGTCGGGCGCGGGGATCAGGGTCGAAAAGGTCGTCTTTGCCGCCGAGGGATCGGCGCTTTTTTACGCGCAGCAGATGAACATCAAAGAGCAGGACGCGCCGGTCGGCATCATCGACATCGCGCAGGAAACAACGGATTTTATCATCGAGTGCAACCGCGCGGTCATCACCAGCCGCAGCATTCCCGTCGGGATGACGCATCTGATCAAGGGGGGCAAGGATTCGCAGGAAAAGTTGATTGTGGAACTGCTCAAATCGATTGAGGTTTATCAGAGTGAGGACATCAGCCGGCTGCCGGAAAGTTATTTCATCACGCACGACGACGCCAAGCTGCAGGAGCTGCGGCCTGTTCTGCAGGAACGCATGAAGGCCAACATCAAGATTGTGCCGTACCTCGATCACATCAAGGCCGGCCAGCCGGTCATGCTCAAGCTGGTTTCGGAGTACAATGACGATTCTTTTCTGAATGTCATTTCCGCCGCGCTCACCGCGGACGACGTCCGAATCGATCTGACTCCCGACGAAATTAAAACCCAGCGCGCCGTCGAGAAAAAATGGCGCCAGCTCATCAAGGCCTCGATCCTGGGCCTGATGACCCTCTCGCTTGTCTGCACCATGTTTTTCAGCAAGATTTATTTCAAAAGCGTGTTTCTGGAAAAATTGAAAGAAGACCACGCCCGGAAGAGGGCCGCGGTGACCGCTCTCGATAAAGTGGTTCAGAAAACGCAGATCGTCAAAGATTATCTGAACGACCGGATGGTCGCGCTGGATGTGCTGAACAGTTTGTATCACCTGGTGCCGGATGAAATATATTTGCAGAGCATCGATGTCGATCAGAACGGAAGCATTGCGGTGCAGGGGATCTCGGAGTCCATGTCCCGGGTGTTCAATCTTGTCAGCGCGCTGGAGGACTCGCCGTTATTCAAAGGTGTCAAGACCAAGTCGACCTCGGCGAAAAAGGAGCGGGGCAAGGATGTGGCGGCGTTTGAACTGGGGTTCCGGCTGGAAAGCGCCCCGGACGAAGGCGAAAAGGAGTCCGGCGAAAAGGATAAGGACGCCCAGGACAAAGACAAAAAGAAAGACGGCAAGGAGAGCGGCAAGGACAAAAAAGCAGACGCCGCCAAGACCAAGTGATCCAGGATTTTTATTCAAAACTTTCCGAACAGGAAAGAAAGGTTTTTTATGTCACGATCGGCATCGTGGTCTTTTCGATGTTCGACTTTCTTTTTTTCCGGCCGGTGTCCGTCAAACTCAAGTCCATCGACCAGGATGTCGAATCGATCCGAAACGATATCAAACGCGACGTCCGTTTTTTGGCGCATCAGGACCAGATCTTTGCGGAAGACCGGGCCTTGAGCGCCTTTCAGATCGACCAGCAGAAAAGCGAAGAGGAGATCATCGCCGCGTTTTTAAAGACGATCGAACTCCTCGCCTCCGAGGCCAGGATCAATTTGTCCACGCTCAGCCCCGCGGAGTCGGAGGTCAAGAAGGGGTACGCCCTCTATTACGCCGGCCTCGAATGCAGCGGACGTTTCGAGGACATGGTGACTTTTATGCATAAAATCAGCACGACAAAAAATCTGTTGAAGATTGTCAAGGTGAATCTCGCCGGCAAAAAAGCCAGCGCCGACGAGGTGATGGTGACCATGAAGGTCGCCAAACTGATCATGGATCCGAAGGTGATGGAAGGGGCCGCCCGCGTTACCGAAGGAAAAGATGTCGAAGGGACCGACGTTTTCAGCAGCGATGTGATCCGGTCTCCCGGATCAGGGGCGGACGACGGTGACGGTAGCGGGGAGACAAACGGAGGCGGCGGTGGTTCTTCGCAGAAGAGCGATTATGAAGGGGGCCCGGGTCCCGGCGGCACAGGAGGATCCGGCATGCCGACTCAGCCGGGGAATCAGGTCATCGCCCCCGGTTCGGGCATGAGCCGGGCCTCCGGCGGCGGCTCCGCGGCCGGAGCGCCGGACCCGAACCCAAAAGAATCCGGGAACGAAGAGCGGAGCCATGTCCATGAAAAGCTGGGGATGGAGGAGGCCGAACGGATCCAGGTCAAGGACTTTTCCACCGCGTGGCGCGATTTTTGGGGGATCAAGCCTAAGAAAAAGCCGGCCGTCGCCGAGGCTGACGCAGGGGATTCTTCTCAGGAGAATTCTGAAGAAGAGCAGGGGAGTGTGTGGCAGCGCAAGTTTGAGAAAAAGAAGGACCCTGAACAATGAAAAACCCGGTCATGCTGATTTTAATCCTGGCGGGGATGGCGGGGTCGGCCTTATCCGCGCACGCCGGGAAAACCGCTCAGTCCGCTCAGGGGTATTTTGACGCCGGACAGGAAGCGGCCCGGCAGAAAAATTTCAGGAAGGCTGTCGAGTTTTACGAGCAGGCCATTGAGACGAACCCGGATTTTGCCCCGGCGTATCGCGCCCTCGGGCTGGTCTTGATGGAAGAGGATGGTTCTTCGTCCCAGGATATCATCTGGCTTTTTAAACAGGCGGTTGCGCTTGAGCCTGAGGACGTCGAGGCGCACAGCCAGTTGTGCCGGGCTTGTTATAAAGCGGGAGACCATGACGGGGCAGAGCAGGCCTGCCTCAGGGCCCTGGCCATCGATCCTGCCTACGGGGGCGCGGCGTTAAGTTTGGCGTGGGTGTATCTGATGGGAAAGTCGCAGCCGGGCCGGGCTATTCCCTATTTCAAATCCGTTCTGGCCAGGGTCAAAAATTCCCAGGTTTATTACGGCCTCGGGGTGGCTTACGCCCGCAGCGGCGACGGGGCCGGTGTTTTGGATACGGTCACCATCTTGCGCGGGATGGGGGAGGAGGCCCTCGCCAGCCAGCTTGAACAGATGATCCGCCCCGGCGGGCAGCCGGTTATCCCGGACACCGGCGCGTTGCCGGACGTTCCTCCATCGACCATTATCAAAGCAAAGCCCGATCATCCCCCGGCGGCCGCGGCCCCTTCCTCATCCGTCCCGGGGACGATGAAAATCCGGCTGCGCGGCACCCTGACTCCGCTGAATCCTGCCCCGTCAGGTTCCGCCACAACGGTTCCGACCTCAAACTCGCCGTACTCCCCGCCGGAGATGTCCGCTCAGGAACGGATCGAGCAGCTGCGGCGGATACGGGGTAACCGCATTTATGGCCAGGGAACCACGACCCTGCAGCCCCGGCCGTCCGAGAATCCCTAAGAGATTCCTGCATGATTGATAAAAAACGAATTTGGTTATTTAAGATCAGTACAGTGCTGTTTACGCTGGCGGCGCTAGTGGTCGTCTTCGAAACATATTTTGCGATCCATTGGCAGCGAGAACATGCGGCATTAGTCAACTCTTATGATAAGTGGGATTTTGTGACCACGCGTTCCCGTGATCCAAGGTTGATTTACACTTACCAGCCCAACAAGCATGGCACGAACTCAAGAGGATATTTCGATTACGAATATCCTTACAGTAAGGGTAAGGATGTTTTTCGAATCGTTGTTATTGGCGACTCCATAGCCCAAGGCGTTATCGACGATGGTGGAGATATTCTTTTGAAAGATACGGCGTTCAAAATTCTTGAAGAAAAATTGAATCAACCAAAACAAAAACCAAAATATGAAGTGATTGTCCTGGCAAGAAGCGGATATTCCACGTCGCAAGAATTGATCGTGTTGGAAGATGAGGCCTTTCGGTACGATCCCGATGTGATCCTGTGGAGTTATGTCCTTAATGATCCCGCGCACCCTCTTTATCACAACGCTAATGGAGATTTGGGGCGTTATTTTTTCAGGCCCAAGTCGCATTGTCTTCAATTCATTTTAAAAACGCTGTTTATCGCGAGAGAGAGCATCAAAGGGAAAGATAGCCCCTCGCGTGATTTTTACGAGTATTTGCATTGGGTCTATTGGGATCAGGTAAAACAGCATTTGAATAAAATAGGTGCATTAGCGCGTGCCAGGAATATCCCAACCTTTTTTTTTATTCATCCTGTTTTAGAATCACCGGACAATCTTGCGACATATCCTTATGGTGATTTGCATGAAAAGTTAAATGCTGCTGCCCTGCAGGCGGGATTGACTCCTCTGGATTTATCCGATGCTTTCAAAGGCCGCAATATCGTCGAGTTGAGACAGGATTCCATCCACCCCAATGCTGAAGGCCAGCGGCTGTTAGGGGATTTTTTATATGAAAAGTTCCAATCCCTTGGGGCGGTGGCTCCTTAGCATGCTGAGAAAAACCCAGAAATTCTTCTCCCCCATCTTGTTTTATCCGGCGTTATGTGGTATTTTTTAATCCTCCACTAGAAAAATTTAAGCTTTTATTTTAATAATTTCAGGAAAAACTCAAAAATGTCTGACACCCATTCGCGTTTTAACGGTCCAACCCGCTGTTTCGCGGCCATTCTCATTCCCATCTTTGCTTTTCAGTTTGTTTGTCCTCCCGCTGTTCATGCCGAAGCAGGCGTGACGGCGTCGGTTTTGGGATTGCCGGTGCCCGGCACCATGGTCAGCCGGTCGCAAGGTTATACGCCTGCCCTGATCAAGGGGATCCGGCCGGACCCTGAAAACCCTCTGCAAATGAATTTTATTATCGAAAGCGGCGACTCCAGGATTGAGGGCGAGGCCTTTAATCAGGAGGCCAGGACATTGATCAAATATTTTCTGACCGCACTCACCGTTCCGCCAAAGGAACTCTGGGTCAACTTATCTCCGGTCGAAAAAGACCGGCTGATCCCCGAGCGCCTCGGCGAGACCGAGATGGGGCGGGATATGCTGGCGCAGGATTATCTTTTGAAACAACTGACCGCTTCGCTCATGTATCCAGAAGAGGAATTGGGGAAGGGCTTTTGGGACCGCGTTTATGCCAAGGCTAAAATTCTTTACGGCACAACAAAGATCCCGATCAGCACATTTAACAAAGTCTGGATTATTCCCGACGGTGCCGGCGTTTATGAATATCAGGGAAGCGCTTATGTGATCAAAAGTCATCTGAAGGTCATGCTGGAGGAGGATTATCAGTCCCTGCAGGCCAACCGCGGGAATGTCAAGCTTGGGATGGATCAGGTCGCGGATGGGGATGTGAAGGTTGTCAACCGCGTGACGTCCGATGTCGTCCGGGAGGTTCTTATCCCGGAAATTGAGAAAGAGATCAATGAAGGGAAGACCTTCGCCAATCTGCGGCAGATTTATGACGCGATGATCCTGGCGACCTGGTACAAGCAGGCCCTGAAGGAAAGCCTGCTCGCGACGGTGTACGCGGATCAAAACAAGACCAAGGGTGTCGACGTCGAGGACAAGGAGATCAAGAGGAAGATTTATGCCCAGTACCTCGCGGCCTTCGAGAAGGGCGTTTACAACTATATTAAGCGGGACGCCGATGAGGAGACAAAAAAGACCATCTCCCGGAGATATTTTTCGGGAGGGTTTGATGGAAACATTTTGCCGCAGGCCATAGTCGTCACCAAAGGACAAGACGGCGCTTCCGTTGATTTGTCCCCCGAGGCGCAGGCGCGGCTGCCGGGAGAAACGGCGAAAGATGTTGCGGTTCATCTGAGCGACTTAGGCCCGGGATCCGCGGGCACCAGGAGCGTTGAGGCTGCCGTGGCTGCCGTCCCGTCGGTCAATATTAAAAATGGCGCGCGGCAGGTCACGTTATCCGATGAGGAAGGGGCGCTTGTCGTCGAGTTTGGGACCAACGGCGTGCGGGCCCCGATGTATAAGGTCGATGAGCAGGGACAGAAGACGACGGAAGGGCCGTTTACGCCCCGGTTTGTGTCGCGCGTGGCCAATGCCATTGTCCGAGGCACGCTGACCCAGGTCCGGGCCGGACAGCGAAAGCTGCTGGACGCTCAAAAAGAATTGCGGGTTTTAGTGGCTTATGACGGCCGTCAGGGGGCCAGGGCGTTTGCGGAGGCTGCCTATCAAGCGGTTTCTGCCTTTGAAGGGATTGGCGCCGACCTTGCCGACGGGATTACCAATTCCCCGGATGCCGCGTTTCAGTCCGCCAAGAACTACGATGTCGTTATTGAGATCACCGCGAGTCATAATCCGGAGAATGACAATGGGATTAAGGTTTTTACCGAAGGCATGGTCGCGGCGGATCAATTGGCCGCCGTTATTCAAAACGAGGCGAACAGTGCGGAGGGCCGGCGCGCGTATTATGCGCAAGAACTTGATGCGGCAGCCGTAACGAAAAAAAATGCCTACGCCGAGAGTTCCGGGCGCAAGCAAAGTGCGTTCCCTCAGTTGGCGGCGTTGGTCGCGTCATACCGTCAGGCGAACCCTGAGGCCGTGATGGTGGTCGATCTTTTCGGCGGAGCGGCATCGCGGTACGCGGAGGAATTCGAAAGATTGGGGATTTGGGCGGTTCGTTCGCAGCCGATGAGCGAGACGCAATATCGCAACAGGAAGGGCGGGCCTTACGCCCCCAACCCGACGCTGCGAGAAAATTACGGCCCGGAGTTTGATTCTTTTGTCAGGGAGGCGCCGGACGGTTCGGTTTATTTCGGCCTGGACGGCGATGTTGACCGGCTGGTGGTCTGGGCCAAGGTCAACGGACAGGTTAAGGAGATCAACCCCAATGATCTGGGGATGGCTTATCTGGATTACCTTTTGTCTCATCCCGAAAGACTTGGGGTATCGCTGGAAGGTAAAAAACTGGTTGTCGGAAAAACATTGCCGACGACATTAGGGTTAGACCTGCTGGCGCAAAAACATAACGTCGCGCTTTTCGTTGTTCCCGTCGGTTCGAAGAATTTCCGGAGTCTGCTCGAGAATCCCGAAAACGTTGTTGTCGTCGCCACGGAAGAATCCGGGCACCAGATCGTGACCGTCGGGGGAGAAACGTTTTTTGATGATGCCGTGACCCAGATGTACCTGGTCCTCGAGATGATGGGAACACTCCAGAAGAGCCCGGCGCGGATCGCCCAGGACGCGCGGCAGGCCGTCGGCTTCGGTTTGGATTTTGGCAATACGGCCGTGAAGCTCACCCCCGAGATCGTCAATACGTTTATCACCCAGATGACGGAAAACCCGCAGGTTATCGTCGACCGGATCGAGGCGGCGGTCGGGAAGCCGGCCGCGGCGGTCCGGGTTGTTTCCCAGGAAAACACCGTCGAGGTTTACCGTCCGGGCGTGACCAAGCTCAAACCGGAGCAGGGATTGCACTTTTTGTTTGTCGATTCCGCGCTGGGACCGCTGGCATCACTGTATTTCCGAAAATCCGGGACTGAGCCGATCATCAGGATTTATCGCGAATCCGCCGGAAGCAACGATGCGCTTTTGGAATTGGGCAGGCAGGCCGTCGGCGCCGCGAGCGCTGCCAATCCGTCGGCTGTCAACAGGACGCAGGGACGGATCATTGGTCAAAAACTGCATGCCCTGCTCGACAGCGCTGCATCGCATGCCGGGCAGTTTTTAAAAGGAGGCTACGAGCAACCCGGGTATGGGGTCGCGGCCGACGCTGTTAATGATGGGTCTCATGCGATTGGGCCCGAAGGCAACCAGGGTTACTATGTCAGCCAAACAAACATCCCCGACGGTAAAGGCGGACTCAAGTCCGGGCAGCAGGTTTATCTGGATACGACACGGGACATGACGAGCTTTTTGAGCAAGCGCGCGGCGCGACTCGGCAAACCGCTCAGGGTTATCATCAAGCCCGGTATCGGCGGACAGCATACGCCTTTCCAGGGGATTGCCAGCGTTTTTCAAACTATTGATGCCGGATCAGGGATCGTTACCGGAGAATATGAACTCGGGAAAGATTACGAAAAGTCCCTCGCTGAACTGCTTCAAACCGCGAACGCCGATTGGGACCAGGTCGCGTTGATTCCCAGCTCCAAATCCGGAGCAACGGATGAAACCATGACGGTCTTTGTGGAAATGTTGAAAGTGCTTTTAGAGAAAGTTGCCGGGAAAAACGGATTGCAGGGCAAGGCTTTTTCCGAATCGTTGCTGGAATATCTTCACAGCATCAATTTTGATCCGGCAAGGCAAGAGGAATTGTCGGGAGGAGAATTATTCAAGCAATTCAACCTTCCGGCGTTCGTGGATCTGGCCCGGCAAAAAGATCAAAACGTTACCGTCGAAACCGCGACCGCTGTTCTCGGTGTTGTCCTGGGCAATATGTTCTTTGAAACCACCGACCGTCCGCAGGACAGCCGGCTGTCCGCTTTTATACGGAATTCCGGGCTTGACCGGATTTTGGGCGAAGACACGCCTGGGTTTGGCGCTATGTTTGATAACGTCGGCGGCCGCTGGACGTTCGACCTGCACATGATGACCTTCCTGGCGAATCACGGCCTTGACGCCTTAAGGTATTGGCAGGCACGTTATGAGGGGATCCGGGAGGTGCGCGCCGGTACGCACGTCGCCAACCGCCTTGGGGAGTTGATCCTGGAAAAAGGGGTTAAAACGATCGGACTTGTTGTTGAGGATGACCTGTTTTGGTTTGGAAAATCCATTGAGCAGAATTTTAACGAAAGCGTCTGGCAAAAAGGTTTTGCCAACCTGCGCGCGATCAAGAGCTCGAAATGGGAAAACCAGAAGCAGAATTACACCGGCCAGGACGATGTCCTGGTGATCAACCTTTCAGGCTTGAAAATCGCCGGGGTCAGCAATGTCTTTGATCTGGAACGTCTGGATCGGTCCTCCAAACAAAATCTGGCTGAAGGATTAGCGCGGCTGGTGACGACGTTTTACGGCACGACCTATACCGTCGGGACCAATCTCATTGCCGGCGCGCTGGCAGAGGCGGGGTACAAGGCCGAAGACGTGAACGTCAACGATTTGGAAAATCCGGCGACAAAGATTTTTCAACAAAATCTTTTTTTGCGACAACCCTTTGTGGAGCTTGGGAAAGGATTGCTTGAGAGGCGCCTTAACCAGTTGCAGCAGGCGCAAAACGCGTGGGTCCCCGGACTTCAGCCCAGTCCCATTCGCCAGGCGGAGCTCGACATGCTGGCAGCCGCCCGGGAGCGAAAAGCGGAAACGAATATCCCGCAGGTGCAGCCACTCGTAAACCAGCTCAAAGACGCGCGGGGACTCGCCCTGGCTGTTCAGGCCGCGATCGAAACCGCCCGCGCTGAAAATCGAACCTTTGTTCCCTTCATTTATCTGGAAGGCGAGAAATACGCCGAGCTTCGCGATGCCTTGGTCGATCTGGGCATCGAATGGGTCCTGCAGGGCACCGGCGACCAGCATATCAGTTATCAGCAGGTTTTGGCCAATCCGAGCCGCTTTCTGCCGTTTTTCATTTCGTTTATCCCGGAATCGATCGTCGAGGGAACCCCTGCCATTGGTTTTGCAAAAGGGTATCTGGATGGCATTAGCCCGAATCTGCAGCGCGATTATTTCGCGGAGGCCTCTTACCGGGCCCTGACAGAATTGCGGGCGGACGAAGGGGGGCGCGGGGTGTTTATTCGCCTCCTGGATAATGACAGCATCCGCCAGGACGTCAAAACCGCCTTTGCGCAAGCCGTCAGAAATAACGTCGCTCCAATTGCGGCGGGCGAGGATGAGGCCGTCGTAACCGAGCGACTGCGCGTGCTTGCTCAGGATCGAAAG
>CAYHZK010000015.1:0-20218 GCA_964361085.1 uncultured Planctomycetales bacterium | reverse complement strand
TTCAAAACGATAAACAATTGACAATGTTCAACTTATAACCGGACAGTACTGAAAACACTCATATTTTTATAATTTGGCTGCTTAGCCGCCATAACTACCGAACATCCTGATAAAAAATACCCACAGATAAAAACCATGATCCACAATGACGCTGTTGACAAATGTTGTCGTGAAAGCATCTCTTTTCCTCCTTACCGGTTGTAAGAATTAAATAAAATGCCGCACTGTGTGCCGGGGAATCAGAATTTTTACCTTATTTTTTAAAAACCCGGGCTTTCGCTTTTTGATACTCCTCAGGCGTAACATATTTCAATTCTTTGAGATCGCCGTCTTTATTGACTTTGGCAATCATAAATTGACTTTTCAGTTCAGATGCCGAGGCCAGGTTCGGGTCAATGAGAGGCGTTCCCTCGACAATATAGGTTTCCTCCCCATAGATATAAGGAATCCAAAAATAACGATAGTCCACAACACCATCGACCAACGCGACCGCCCCGGGGACACTTTCGATGGCGCGATCAATCGCCTCCTTGACGTTGGGGACGCCCGTCGGGATAAAGATAATGATCGACATCTTATCCTCACCCTGGACGCGGCTTTTCCCCTTCTGAAAACTGCCGGCTCTCGCCAGGTCAACATTCTTCGTCGAGATAATCGTATAGTCGACCAGGCGCGCGGTGCATCCTGTAAAAGCGAACAATAAACCTGCAACAATAACAAACGCCAATGGGTTCTTCATTTTATCTCCTGTGTTAAGTCGCGGTTCTCTATCCTTAAAGTTTAATCTGCTCATGTCCCTGCAGATGCTTGTCCCGCAACTTCATATACTCCTCCGCGCTGACATAACGAAATTCCTTCACATTTCCCTTATTATCGAGCGTGGCCGTCATATACTTGCTTTCAAGCTCCGCGGCGGCCAGGGATTTATCAATCAGAGGCGTCCCTTCGACCACATAGCTGGACATCCCAAAAATCAACCACCAGGATTGCGCTGAGACAACGCCGTCGACTAAGGCAACCCCGCCGGGAACGCTCTCGATAGCGCGGTCAATCGCCTCTTTGATGCTGGGAATCCCCGTCGGGATAAAAATAATGATCAACGCCTCATCCCTGCCTTCAATCCTGCTTTTTCCGCGCTCAAAGCTTCCCGCCCGGGACAGATCCAGGTTTTTCGTCGAAATGATCGTAAAGTCCACCAGCCGTGTCGTACATCCCAAAAGACTGAACAGCGAAATCACGACCACAAACGCCTTGATCCTTTGGTGCATAATCGCTCCTTTTAAAAAAAACGGTTAAAAATAAACTCAATCTTTGAGAAATAAAATTTTCCCATCCGTGAATTTGCAAAAATTGCATCCCGATATTGCTTCGCTGAAAATATCACACGCTTGATTTAATGTCAAAAAAAATTTTGACCAGTTTTTATCCCTCCCCTCTCGCTACCCAAACAACCCTTTCTCCTCGTCAAAGCAATCAAGGTAGTTGAGGCACGCGCCGCCTTCACGGAATTTTGGGATCGTTTCGCCTCGATACACCAGGAAATTTTTTATCTGTTTTCTTCTTTTCTGATTCCTCTCCTCCAGCTCACGAACCTTTTCCAGAGACTGAAACATCGCGACCCTGGCTGTCTCGGTGCTTTTGACTTCAATGAGCCGCAGGGTGTTTCCCACCAGGCTTTCCATCATCAAGTCCACCTCCAACCCCAAATTCGTCCTGAAATAAAACAACTGATCCTTCAACCCGTGATGCATAATCCATTTTTTAATCTCGGCGACGATGTAATTCTCAAAGACCGGCCCGTCCAGCGGCCCCTGGCGCAGGGCCGGTTCCTCCTCGATGCCTGTAAAATAACAAACCAGGCCGGTGTCGTAGAAATACAGCTTGGGGCGTTTGACAATCCGTTTGCCCAAATTCGTGTGATAAGACGGGATCAGGAAAATGATGTAACCGGCTTCAAGGATGGAGATCCAATTCTGCACGGTCCGAACCGTAACGCCGATGTCGCTCGCCAGTGAGCTGACATTGAGCTCCTGCGAAACACGCGCCGCCAAAAGCTTGACGAGCCGCTGAAAATCGCTCAGGTTCCCGACATTGGCGATCCCACGGACATCGCGTTCGATATAGTGGTTGACATAAGCCCCGTACCACCGGCTTGTATTTTCGTATTTCAAATGGACCAGCTCAGGATAGCTCCCTTTAAGGATCTGCTCCCCGCGCCATACCGGCGGGAGTTCCGTCATATGAAACGGCAGCAGCGACAAGGCGCCGATCCGTCCGGCCAGGGTCTCGGTGATCTGCTTGACGAATGAAAACTGACTTGAGCCGGTTAATATAAATTTTCCGTAATTATGCCGGTCCTGGTCAATCGCGATTTTCAGATAATTGAACAAAAGAGGAGCCTTCTGCGCCTCATCAAAAATCACACGATTCCCGTAGCGGTTCATAAAACCCCGGGGATCCCCGGTCAGGGCATCCAGGATCAAGGGATCATCAAACGAGACATACGCGTACCTGCCTCCCAGCATTTCCCGGAGCGTTGTCGACTTCCCCGACTGCCGCGGCCCGGTCAGACTGACCGCGGGGAACATCGTAAGATATTCTTTCAGAGTGGGTTCGATATGGCGGGGGATGTAATTCACAGGCTAATTATGCCATACAAATTTATACTGTCAATATAAATTTGTATGGCATCTTACCGTTTGACTAGACATCAATCCATGGTAAACTTATCTCAACGTTCCCGATAAAGTTTCAACAAGGAGGTACCCTATGCTGATCGGAAAACGTATCAAAAGGATTCGCGAATCGCGCGACATGACCCTGACCGAACTGGCGCGGCAGAGCGGTATTCAGATCGCGACCTTGTGCCGCATCGAAAACCAAAAAATGACCGGCACCATCGAGTCGCACTTGCAGATCGCCAGGGCCCTCGGCATCGACCTGACCGACCTTTACAAAAACATCGAATCCGAGGCCGCCGAACCCGACGTCATCGGGAAAAAACCCATCGCCGAGACCTTCACCTACAACGACCGCGCCTCGTACGAAATCCTGACCAGCAAACTCCTGCACAAACGCATGATGCCGATCCTCCTCAAGATCGAGGAAGGCGGAACGACCAACCCCGAGCAAAACTCCCCGGGGGCAGAAAAATTCATTTTTGT
The DNA here is from genome assembly GCA_964361085.1 of uncultured Planctomycetales bacterium. GTDB lineage: Bacteria > Omnitrophota > Gorgyraeia > Zapsychrales > JANLHA01 > CAYHZK01. The sequence continues at coordinate 17,054 of CAYHZK010000015.1, read as the reverse complement.
CCTGAAGGGCGAAATCACCGCCACCGTCGACAAAGAGACCTATCCCCTCAAGGCCAACAGCTCCCTCTATTTCGACGCCTCAGTCCGCCACCACTTCATCAACAAAGGGAAAGGAACAGCCAAGGCCGTCTGCGTGACGACGCCGGTGACGTTGTAAAAAACCGTGAAGCGCGCCACGTGAAGCGTGAAGCGTAAAAAAAAGGAGTCCAAAATGTCAAAAAAAGTTCTCATCTGCGACGACGAAGAAGGGATCCGGGAGTCTTTGAAATTGATCCTGGGCGATCATTTCGAATTGATTTTGTGCCCGGACGGCGGCCAGTGCCTTGAGATCCTCAAAAATTCCAAAGACGTCGGCCTCGTCCTTTTGGACGTCAAGATGCCCCGGATGAACGGGCTCGAGGTCCTGCAAAAAATCAAAGAGCTTAACCCCGTCCTCCCCGTCATCGTCGTCACCGGATACAAATCCGTCGAAACCGCCACCGAAGCCGTCCGCCTGGGCGCCAGCGGCTACATCGTAAAACCCTTCAAATCCGACGAGGTTTTAGCGACGGTGAGGGGGAAGATGAAGTAGGGTATGGCTATCAACCCCTACGCAATCCCGCCTCTTCTTTGCGCTTTGCTGATATTCGTGACAGGGACAGCGATTCTCCTCAGGAACTTTCGTGCGCAGCTCAATCAACTATTTTTTCTCCTCAGTCTCTCAACGACGGTTTGGTTATTTTTTTATGCCATAAATTTTTTCATCGGCTATTTAAACGAAGCCCAAAATGAATTCATTTTTAGACTCGGATATTGTGGTGTTGCGTTCATCTCAATCACGTTCCTGAGCTATACCTCGGGTTTTATTTATACCAAAACAGAAAAATTCCTCTTCATTTTAAATCTACTGTACGGGCTCTGTCTCATTATCTTGATCTTAAAAACCAATCTGATCGTTGAAGGATTATATAAATACTTCTGGGGACACTATCCAAAAGCTGGGAAGCTACACCCGTATTTTCTCGCCATATTCATTTCTCAATGTTCATACGCTAATCTTTTGCTGATTCAAGCCCTTCGAAAAGAGGCCCCAAAGACAAAAAAGGCGGCTCAACTAAAATATCTCACATTGGGCTTTATCGTATTCACGTTAGCCTGCTGGGACTTCCTGCCCAACTATGGATTTGAGCTGTATCCGTTTGGCTATTTACCTGCAACAATCTTCACCTTCTTGGTCAGTTATGCTGTTTTCCGGCACAACTTGATGGACATCAACATCGTCATCAACAAAGGTCTCGTTTACTCCATCCTCATCACAGTTATATCCATCATCTACTTGCTCTCCGTCTTATTGATTGAGCGGATAACCCAAAACATTTTACGCTACAACTCCATCGTTGGGTCAGTCTTGGCAGCGTTTGTCATAGCAATCTTCTTTACTCCACTGAAGGACAAAATCCAAGAAATCGTCGACCGTTTTTTTATCCACAAATCACCCATTGAACTTGCAGCCGAGAACCAGCTCCTTCGCCAGAATGCTGTGCAATCCGAGAAGATGAAGACCGTGGCCACTTTGGCCAGCAGTATTGCTCATGAGATTCGCAATCCTTTGACCTCGCTTAAGACCTTTGTTGAGTATTTCCCTCACAAAAAACATGACCCGCAGTTTCAGGAAAAATTTCATGCCATCGTCACGAGCGAGGTCAACCGGATTGAGGAAATCCTGACTCAGCTTTTGGAGTTTTCGAAGCCGTCGCCGTTGAGCCTCAAAGAGACCCGCGTCGCTCACGTCATCGAAAACGCCATCACCCTCACCTCAAATTCTCTGAGCCGGCAGAACATCACCGTCGTCAAAGATTTCGCCCCCTCCCTCCCGGCACTCAAAGCCGACCCCAACAAACTTCTCCAGGTCTTCCTCAACCTCATCCTCAACGCCCAAGACGCCATGCCCAACGGCGGAACCCTCACCATCGCTTCACGCTTCACGAACGACGCTTCACGTTTTATAACCATCACCCTTTCCGACACCGGCATCAGCCAGGAACACCTTAAAAAAATCTTCGACCCCTTCTTCAGCACCACCAAAGAAAAAGGGACAGGCCTAGGCCTCTCAATCTGCCAAAGCATCATCGAAGACCACGGCGGGAAGATCACAGCGGAAAGCCAGGTCAACGCGGGAACGACGTTTAAACTCATTCTGCCGTCGGCTGATGGGAAAAAGACATGCAGCTAAGTTTGTTGAACATAAATCCTTTCGCAATCCTATTATTTCTCACATTTCTTTCATGCTTCACCGTTTGCGTCCTGTTCATAGTCTACGGCAAAAATCGTATTCATAAAATTTGGGCCGTATTTAATTTTACAGTTGCCGCCTGGTCATTACTCAACACTTTTGCGTGTCTGACTAAAAATCCTCATCTTAGCTATTTTTTTTGGCGTCTCATGTATGTCCCCGCTTGCTTCATTGGGGTTACATTCTTTCACTTTGTATGCTCATTTACAGGATTGACCTTCCGCCCGTTGTTCTTTCTTGCGTATTGTTGCGGCACTCTTGCTGCTTTTCTCTGCATTGTCGATAATGGTCATTCGATTTTTCAAGGCGTCACTTATGTCTTTAATGATTTTTATTACCTTCTTTATAACTTTAAAAATTTTACGATTGCCTGGATATACTGGTTCGTCTTGGTGGTTCTCGCTCATATTAAATTATGGCAATTCCAGGAAAGCTCAACTGGTCAGACAAAGCAGGACGCCATTTATTTATTCTTTATTTGTTTAATAGGATTTATCGGCGGCAGCTCAACGATGCTGCCATCATACGGCATAACAAAATTTTATCCTCTCACCGTCGTTCTTACAGCAATCTACGGATTCAGCGCAAGTTATACTATTTTCCGGCATCAACTTCTCGAAGTTAAGATTGTCTTAGCGAGGGGGTTAATTTACTCCACCCTCGCATCAGCTGTAACTCTTCTCTATTTATTTCTGATCCTGCTCGTCGATCACTTTTTGAGTGGAGAAATTTCTCGCAATCCGCTTCCAATTCGGACGGCAGTTATTCTAACTATCGCGGTCATAAGTATTCCACTTAAAAATTATCTACAATACCTCGTCGATAAAATATTCTTAAAGGGGACACCTGTTGAAATCGCTGACAAAAATAAACTCCTCCTCAAAGAAGTCGCCCAGACCGAGAAGTTGAAGACGATCGCGACTCTGACGAGCGGGATGGCGCATGAGATCAAGAATCCTTTAACCGTCATCAAGACGTTCAGCGAATTTCTGCCTTCGAAGATGGATGACAAAGAATTTTTGAAAAAGTTTTCCCGGCTCGTCGGCGGCGAGGTCGACCGGATCGACGGGCTCGTCAATCAGCTTTTAGATTTTGCCAAACCCGCCCCGCCGGTCTTCAAGGAAACCAATATCAACAAACTGCTTGAAGATTCACTGGACTTTCTCAACAGCCGGTTAACACAGAAAAAGATCACCCTGCGCGCCGACCTGTCCCCCGTGTGCGATCATCCCATCAGGATCGACCCCAACCAAATCCGGCAGGCCTTCCTCAATATCGCCCTCAACGCCATAGAAGCCATGCCCTCCGGCGGAACACTCACCATCGCTTCACGCTTCACGAACGACGCTTCACGCTTTATAACCATCACAATTTCCGACACCGGCACCGGAATAGCGCAGGAAGATATTCCCCACATCTTTGATCCGTTTTTCAGCAAAAAAGATTTTGGGACGGGGCTGGGGCTCTCCATCACGCACGGGATCATTCAGGAGCACGGGGGGAAGATCAGTGTGGAGACAAATCCAGGATGGGGAACAACCTTCAAAATCGAACTGCCGGCGCGGGACTCCACAGAAAAAAATGCCGCTTAAATCTGCCCCGCCTCAAAAAGTTCAAGGAACGCCTGGGCGGGTTTGGGATGGAATTGCTTTAAAATGTTTTTCTTGATCTCCTCGACGGCCTGCTCTTTGGTGAGGCTTTTGCGATAAGGGCGATCGGAAATCATCGCGTCAAAGGCGTCGGCGACACCGATGATCGCGGCGATCAACGGGATTTCTTCTCCTTTAAGCCGGCCGGGATAACCGTCGCCGTCGTAACGTTCGTGGTGATGCTTCACACCGTCAAAGCTGTCTTTCAATTCGGAAAGCGGCTTCAGGATCTCGATCCCGTAGAGGGTGTGGCGTTTCATGATTTCGAATTCTTCTTCGGTCAGCTTTGCGGCCTTATTGAGAATCCCCTCGGGGACGCCGATCTTGCCGATGTCGTGCAAAAGCCCGGCGAGATACAGGCTCTCTAAAAATTCTTCCGTAAAACATTCCGACCCATTTTCATTCATACGCCGCGCGATGAGGACGGCGTAATTGGTCACGCGCTCGGTGTGGCCGTGGGTGTATTTGTCCTTGACCTCGATGGCGGAGGCCAAAACCCTCGTCGTGCGCAAAAACAGGTCGTGATTCTTTTCGGCCTCTTTTTTAAGGTCGAGAAAAAGCTGCGCGTTGCGGATCGCCATCGCGGCGTCGGACGCCAGCGCGGCAAAAAAGTCCAGCTCCTGCTGATCAAACCGCGTCCCGTCGTTCTTCTCCCCCAGCAGCAGAACCGCGAGCAATTTGTCCCGGTAATACGCCGGCACGCAGGCGACCGCGTTGATCATGTGCATCTGGTCCGAAACCTTAAACAAGAGGTCCTTAGTCCCGTTGCCGGCGGTCATGAGGCTTTCCTGCCAGATGAATTTATTGATGTCCTGGGTGACGATGGCGTTGCGGTTGACGATGAGGGAACGGTATTCTTTTTTTGTGAAAAGGGCGATGATGGGATGATTGCGTTCGAACCGGGCAAACCCCGCCGGGATTTTGAAACCCGTCTCGCCTTTTGAAATGTTAAGGACGTACGAATCGCTCTCGCGGTCATACAGGATCATGCCCGCGTGCCTGATCTGGACTTTACCGACGATCATCCTGACAATGAGCTTGATCAGGAGCTTAGGGTCATGAATCATGATCATGCCCTTGCTGGCGGTCTCCAGTTCTTTTTTGTAGTCAATCCTGACTATTTTCATCAATGGTGTTGAGGATGCTGGCATCGACGGGAGAGGAGTTTAGGCGGCGCGGAGTTCCTTGAGAACGATTTTTTCGAGTTCATCCAAAATGAGCGGTTTGTGAATATATCCAATCACCCCCAGATGCTCCGTCTCCTGAATTGTCGCCTCTTCCTTGACGCCGGTGACCATGACGACCCTGGTGGGGTCGCCGCTTTCACGCAGTTTTCGCAGGAGCTCAACACCGTTCATCCCTTCCATCCTTACATCGAGGAGGACAAGGTCGGGGCGTTCCTGCCGGATGATCTCAAGCGCCTCGTTGCCGCCGCTTGCGGTATAGACGTCGACGCTTCGCTTGCGAAAATAGTTTTTGGCAAACTCCCGGATATCAACTTCGTCATCAACAATCAGCAATTTGGACATCGCTTAAGAATCTCCTGTCCATCATCATACCCGGTCGCGCCAGATCAGTAAACAAAATCCTCAGCTTTTTTGAACCACAGTCGGGAGCGTGATAAAAAACCGTGTCCCTTCCCCGTATTTTGATTCGTAACGGACTTCGCCTTTGTGGTTTTCCTCAATCAGCCGCTGAATGACATATAGCCCCAGGCCGGTTCCCTTGCGGCTCGACAATTTGGTCGTAAAAAAGGGGGTAAAAAGTTTGTCCCGGTCGTCCTCTTTGATGCCGATGCCGTTGTCTTCGACCTCAATGCGCATGCCGGCGGCGTGGCCGTCCACCGCCGAGATTTTAATCGTCGGGGCGTAGCCGGGCTCGCGCAATTCCTGTTTGCGCTGCATCATGGCATCATAAGCGTTGTCGATCAAATTAAAAAACACCTCCTGCAACTGCGTAAAACTTCCATAGATCTTCGGCAGAGCGCCGTTATAGTTGCAAACGACCGTCATCTCGCCGGGCTTGATCTTGAATTGCGTCATGTCGAGGGCCGCCTTAACCAGTTTGTCCAGATCCACATCCGTCTTGCCCTCTTCGCTCTTGCGGGAGTACTTCAGCAATCCGCTGACGACTTCGCCGCCCTGCCTGACATTATTTTCGATCCGGGTCAAGGCATGCTCAACGCCGGTGAGAAGTTCCTTGAGCTCGGGGGACATCGGGACGTCCTGTTTTCGCCTGATCGTATCCAGGGCGTCCCCCGTGATGAACCCCATCGCGTGCAGGCGGTTGTTGATCTGATGCGAAAGGCCGTCTGCCATGACGCCGATTGTCGCCATCTTTTCGGTCTTCAGGAGCTGCTCATGGGTCTTTTTGATATCGTCATAAAACTGCGCGTTCTCAATCGCCAGGGCCGCCTGATTGGCCAAAATCGTAAACACAGCCAAGTCGTCGTCGCTGTACAACTGCCCCGAAATCTTAGGCCCCAGCACCAAAATCGCCAGCAGCTCATTGTCAATAAGACTCGGGATGAGCACGGCCGCGTCCAGAATTTTTAACTCCGCCTCCAGCCGGGCCAGGTTGAGATCGCCATAATCCTGCGTGCGCTGTTTGATTTCTTCATACACGACCGGTTCTTTGCCTGACAGCAAATTTTTGACAATGGCCGAGTCCGGCTCGATGTCCCCCTGATAACGGCTCCGGAACTGATTGCTGCGGTAAGCGGCCAGTTTAAACTTTTTGCTCCGCGCATCCCTGACAAAAACCATGTTGAACTCCACATGCACCGTCCGCGTCATAATATGCACAATCAAGGTCGCCAGCCGGCGCAAATCCTTAATCCGTCCCATCCCCCGAGAAGCCTGCCGCAAAGTCGCCTGATACCGCCGCTGCTCAGCCAAAAGCCGATTCTCAGCGCGTCGTTGGAAATAAATATAAATAAAAGGCCCCCCGGTCGCCAAAACGGTAGAAGTAATCAAAGGCACCAGCCACCAGTTAGAACCTATCGAGGTCAACAGTTTCTCTTGCCCCATAAATGCAATTATAAATGGGATTGACAAAACCAAAGTATATGTGACAACGAATATTCCCGTGCGAGTTACTGCTAGAGAAATATCAATCAATCGATATCGTACGATACTATAACTTATTAATATCAAAAAGGTGGTAGCGGGCATAAAACCAAAAGGAAAAACCTCAACCCCATAGTTTGGCAAGAAGTCAACACAAGCAACTGTATAAATCCCCAAGGCCAATAAAATATATTTTAATTGCTGCAGTCTTACAAGCGTCAAATTACTCCTTCGAAAAAAGAAAAAATATGTAAGCTGTCCTAAAGAAATATTTATTAGCCCGATAAAAAAGACAAGAAAGAGAGGATGCAGAACTCCGGCTTTCGGATAAAATCCCCAAGAGTATTTATAAGTTCCATTCATGATCAGATCGCTTGTGTTCAAAAGAATGACACATAATATTCCTAATATATAACTAGTAAGGATATATGGCCTTGCTTTGTAAATCTTTAGAAAAATAGTGGAAAAGTGATAATAGGTGACTGCAATAAAAACAACGCCTGGATATCCTATTCTAAAAAAACTCAAGGCCACCTGCGCATCACTTGTACGATATGCTTGAGAATAAAAAAACAACCAAATTGAAGAACTTAAACATAATAGTGAAAAGGCAAGATTGACTTCCTCCCTACGATTTTTAAAAAAAATAAAGACAGCCAGAAAAATCAAAAATATCGCCGCGATAAATGTTGCAATAGCAATAAATGGGAACACTTTTAACCTTTGTTATAAAATTTGCATATACTTCAACACTCGTAAAATAAAATCCTCCTTAAGAATCGGAAGGCTGGAATTAATCTTAAGTAATGCTTTCTGAGACAGATTCGAATTTACTTTATAGCGCAAACGAAAGTATGGCAAGAACGACTCCCAAATTCTTTTCTCAACAATTGTACACCCATCCACCACATATTCTTCCCACTTGACAAGGTGAGGTTTCTTTACAAGAAAAAATTTGCAAGCTATCTCAACTAATTGTTCTATTTGGAAATCCTTGCGTGCGACGACATGATAAACTGAACTTTGCTTCGTTTGCAAAGCACTTAAGCGGCAGATAATTTCTGCGGCTATATCGCACGGGATGATATTAATCGATGATTCTTTGCTTAATGGCAGGTTCGAATAAATACCCAATTTCAATAATTTAAATAATTGATATAATAACCCTGGATTTATTACACTACCATCCACATATTCACCTACAATCACACTCGGTCGATAAACATTAATTTTAAAACCTTCTTTCACACAACGCCTAACTTCAATCTCAGCATCAAATTTACTTTTTTCATATAAATTATTAAATCGTTGCCCTTTATCTAAATCGATTTCACTAAATTCACCTCTGTGTTTACCTGCAATAAAAATACTACTAATATATTCACCACTTTTTAAAACATGACATTGCTTCACAAATTTCAAGAAATGCTTTGTCCCTTCTATGTTGCAACTTGCCAGAGCTTCTGCCGAGGCATTGAATTTAGTTAGTGCAGCACAATGAAATATTTGATGAGTCGATTGCAGTAATTGATTATATATTTTGTTGTTTAGGCCTAAATAGGGGAGAGACACATCTCCTCGCAATATTGAAATACGACGCACTTGTTTATCAAAAGGAATATTTTGTTTCAGTAAATGTGTTACAAACTGCTGCCCCCGATCTAATATACTTAAGCCCTCTCTTCCTCTGATTAGTAATACAATATCGACATTAGTATTAAAAACAAGAAATTTCAGTATCCTTGAGCCCAATAACCCAGTAGCCCCTGTTAATAGAACTTTTGTGGTTTTCATGTTACAAATTCATAGCTCAGTTCAATAAATTTGCAATATGGCAACGAAAGAATATGCCATGCAGTAAGTCCGGGTTCTTTGACATTAATTCGAGTTTTCTGTTAGCGAGGGCATCAAGTTTGTCTTTTGTTCTGGCCTGATGACTTTTAAGTTCCTCATATTTAAGTTTTTCCAGCGATCTTCTTCGATAATTTAATCACGGGCTAAAACTTCGCGATCGAGTTATTAACCAATTTTTGTAACTACTCAGGTCATTTCTTCCGTCGGAGAAATTTGGCGAATTTGAAGCCCGACCTGGAACTCTCGTCGAAGGCCAATTTTGGTCAAAATTTGAGATCGTCGAGATCGACCTGAGTAGCAACAAATTTTTTTATAACCACCGTCGAATTATTGCCGCCGAATCCAAAACCGTTGTTAATCGCAATTTTAACCATAGCTGATCTGGACTGATTTGGGATACAGTCGATATCGCAGGTTGGGTCGGGAGAATGGAAATTGATCGTGGGCGGGACGATGCCTTGGTGGACGACCTTGCAGCACGCTATAGCTGCTATGGCCGACGCGGCACCCATGGCATGACCCAGCATCGATTTGATTGAACTGACCAATATCTTCCTGGTATCAAAGATGGTATGTATTGCGGTACACTCCGCATGATCGTTCTCATGCGTGCCTGTCCCGTGCGCGGAGATGTAATCAACATCATTGATTTGAATCCGCGAATCCTTGATGGCCTTTTGAATCGCGCTGACAATACCCGCGACTAACGGTTTTGTCATATGATGGGCATCGCAAGACAGGCCATAACCCAAAATCTCGGCATAAATCTTTGCGTTTCGGCTTTTGGCGCCCACCAGCGTTTCTAAAACAAGCACACCGCTGCCCTCGCCGGGGATCGTGCCTTGCCGGTTAACATCAAAAGGCTGGCATTCTTCAGGCGCAATATCGTATAGTCTGCTAAAACCTGCATAAATCATTTTTGAGAAACTATCGGCTCCGCCGACGATCGCACAGTCAAACAGACCATACTTTATAAGATCAAACCCTTCTCCTATCGCGTAATTACCGGCTGCGCAAGCTGTGCTTATCGTGGTACAGTGACTGTTTAAAGACAATTCTTCACCAACTCGCAAAGCCAGGTTGTCCGTTGCACAAGCCACCAATTCTTGATCAAACAAAATTTTATTTCTTCCCGCTCTATGCTCATGACGTGCCGCATTGCACATCTCTAATAATTTTCGCTCTCCGCCCGTTGTCCCAATACTGATTGCCGTATTTTTTATCTCCTTTAAATTAATATCAGCATCCCTTAGCGCTAATTTCGCTGCCGCGATGGCCATTTGAGTGGTGCGGCCGAGCTTATTGATTTTATGCTTGCTGATGAATTGTGAAGGGTCGAAATTTTTGACTTCACCGGCGTAGTGCCGGTCGTATTCGGAGGTATCGAAGGAGGAGACTTTACTGATGCCGGATTTTCCGGCGATGAGGTTTTTCCAGAATTCTTGCCAGCCGATGCCGAGTGATGAGACGACACCCAGACCTGTTACGACAACGCGACGTTCATCGTTACGATGACTGCTCATAGCTTTCTGATTTACTGTTTACGGCTGCGCTTCTTCCTTTCTTCCCTATGCTGCCTTATAAAACACTAAAGCCGCCTTAGGCGGCGGCTTCAATCAGGATGGCTTGAAAATTGCTTTTGAGTTCCTGGATATTCAACATATCCTGCGGGGTTCCGGTTATGCTGCTTATTCCGATTTAAGACAGTGCAATTATACTCTCCTCTCCCGCCCCTCGTCAAGAGGCAAAAGTAGAAAAAAGTGGAAAAAAGTCAAATCACAAATCGGCTTCCCGACGCACGCTAATAAGTTAAAAGGAGAAGAAAGTCAAATTTCATTGGACAGCAATCCAAATAAAAACAACGGGCGCTTGATTCCTTCCATTTCGTATGAATCGGATAAAATAATTTTGCGTCCAGACTTAAACCCTTTGAACTGCTGCCGGCCTTTACCCTTCCCTCCGACCTCAAAGACAAAAGTTTCTTGATCCTTTAATACATAGTCAGGCGTCTTCGCTCCGCGCACCGATTTAAGATAATGGACGTCAAAGCCGCTTGCCTTGACCGCTTCCACAAAAAAATCTTCCCGCAGTCCTCCAACCGATTCCTCATAAGAGCGGTACAAAAGCCTGTACGGCAGAGCCATCACGATCTTGGGCTCCTTAAGAACACCCGTCCCTTCAGGCGTCACGCGATGAAGCAAAAAAGCATTCTCTAAAAGCGCGGTATACTGTTCTGCCTTATACTTGCTGATCCCAAGATTCCTGGACAGCGACGAGTAATTGATGCCGTCGATCCCGGATTTTCCAACAAAAGTCATTAACTTTACAATCGTGTCCAGCTCATTTATGGTTGTTTGGGAAACCCGAGCAATATCTTTATAAATAACGGTCTGTAAAATATTTTTTAATAATTCCAATGGCGCCGGCTCATTGAGGGCAAATGGCATCAACCCACCCTGAAGATAATCGGCAAAAAAACTTCCGCTTTCCAGGACAGCGCGATCAAAACGTTGATTGATAATATCGCCAATGGTCAACGGACTCGTGTGTCGTCCATATCTGAAAAAGATATATTCACGCAATGAAAACGGATAAAGAGTTTTGAGCACCACCCGGCGAGAAAGGTCATGCGCTGATCGATACATGGCCAGTGCCACCGAACTGGTAAAAATGACGTTAACGTTTAAAAAATCATAGATTTTCTTTAATTCCCCTTCGAAACCGGGGCGCATGTGGACTTCATCCAGAAGAAATGTCTTGACCTTTAAAACATCCCGAACGGCCTTGATCGTCTCAAAGATGTCATCCTGAAAAGTATCCAGGGAAAGATAAAACGTGTCTGAATGCTCCAATGCGATCTGCTTAAGCAGGATCGTCTTTCCCACCCCGCGCGGCCCGATAATACCAATAAAATGCTTCCCCCGCTTTAATAAAAGGTCCTCATAGAGAAATCGCTTTTGGAGATAGACTTTTCCCTCCTCACGGGAAAGCCTATCGAGTTCGATTAAAGGGTTTAAATTGACCATTTCATCACTCCGTTTTATCCTAAAAATATCACGAAGCAGCTATTTTGTCAAATTACTAGACCAGAATCATGACATTTTGGTCAATGTGTAACCATATAGTTTTTCAGTTGTCGTTGCGATGCTAGCGGGTCTCCCTAATCCCGCGCCAGATTATCTTAACCTTTCAATCACACTGTCAAGACTCCGGGTCCGTCAGGGCTTGTCAGAGGCCTGCCGGCGGCAAGATGGCCCCACGGGACAACGCGGCCCAAGGAACGGGACTGGGCCTGACCGCCGCCATAAACGACAAACGAATCTTTCGGCTTGACGCCGGAAAGGCAAAAATTAGGGAGAATCAAAGAATTGCCTACTTTGCAGGACGGCACAACAAATTCCAGAATTCACGAGGAGATAAAATACGGATGCCTTCAAACTCCCTTAGGATTAAAAGGTCTTCGTCCCCCGTGACAATGGTTTGGGCCTGGCCGCCTTTCGCGGTTGCGAGGACCGCGAGGTCATCCGGGTCTCGGCATAGATTGGAACTGAGGGACGGCATCCCGTCTGCCGCAACAATTGTGGATTGTTCGCGAAGAAACGCAAGAACAGATTCAATTTCACTTTTGGGGAGTTTGATTTTCTTTGACAAAATCCGCTGAATTTCGTCGAGAAGGGAATGACTGGAGATAATATCTGTTTCTTGAAGACAATACTCAAAAACGTCTTTGCAAAGCCCTCTCACCGCAAAAGCGGCGACGATCACGTTAGTATCCAGGACGACCCTCATGAAACCTGGCCGAAAACGTCGTCATCGGTCAAAAAACCCTGCGCCTCAGCGAAAGGTAAGATTCGTCGACGCATCTGACGGAAATGCCTCACAGCAACAAACTGCCGAAGCGATTGGCGGACAAGGTCGCTGACAGGAATTTTTTCCTTTTTGCTGATCGCCTGCAATTGCCTTCGGAGATTGTCGGGGATACGGATGTTGAGCGGCTTTAAGTGTTTAATGGGTTTAATCATAATGTCGTCTCCTGTAAAACAATGTAACACACTTTGGCGATCAGTCAAGCCTCTCTCCAGGCCTTTTTTCTTCCCAGAGGTGCTCGCGGGTTTCGGCGACGATGACGTTGTTGAGGACAATCAGGGAGATGAGATTGGGGACGGCCATGAAGGCGTTGGTGATGTCGGCGAGCGACCAGACGATCGGGAGTGTTAAAAGAGACCCGGCCATGACGGCGACAACCCAGGCGCAGCGGTACGGCATGACGGCCTTTTTTCCAAAGAGGTATTCGGAGGCTTTTTCGCCGTAATAGGACCAGCCGAGGATCGTGGAAAAGACAAACGTGAAAAGACTGACGGTCAAAACAATGGGGCCGACGACCGGGATGCCGTCAAAGGCGGACTTGGATAGCGCGGCGCCCTTCAATCCCTGCGCCCACGCGCCGGAGTTGACAAAGACCAGGCCCATCAACGCGCAGACCACAACGGTGTCCCAGAATGTCCCCGTCGAGGAAACGAGCGCCTGACGGACGGGGTTTTTTGTCTGCGCGGCGGCCGCCACAATCGGAGCGCTGCCCAAGCCCGATTCATTTGAAAAAAGTCCCCGGGCAATGCCGTAGCGCATGGCCTCGCGCATGGTGGCCCCCAAAAATCCCCCCGCCGCGGCTTGTCCCGTAAAAGCGCTTTTGAAAATCAAAACAACCGTCTCCGGGATCGTCTCAAATCGCAGCGCCAGCATGATGAGGCAGCCCACGATACTGAAGAGCGCCATAAAGGGCACGAGTTTTTCGCAGACGCCGGCGATGGATTTGATCCCCCCTAAAATCACGGCGGCGGTGAGGATGGTGATGACAAGTCCGGTGATCCATGTGGGGGTTCGAAATGTTTCGTTCATCATTGTCGCGATGGAATTGGCCTGGACCATGTTGCCGATGCCGAAGGCGGTGACGGCGGTGAAAAAGGCAAAGATCACGCCCAGCCATTTGCAGTTCATCCCCTTTTCCAAAACATACATCGGGCCGCCGGCCATGGTTCCGTCGCCGGCTTTGACGCGGTATTTGATGGACAACAGGGCCTCGGAGTATTTGGTCGCGATCCCGAAAACGCCGGTGATCCACAGCCAGAACACCGCGCCCGGCCCGCCGGAAGCGATGGCGGTCGCGACACCAATGATGTTGCCGGTGCCGATTGTGGCCGCGAGGGCCGTCGTGAGGGCCGCGAACTGGCTGACGTCCCCCTCCCCTTCTTTGGACCGCTCAAACGAAATTTTGACGGCCTTGATGAGGTATCGCTGGATGAATTTGAGACGGAAGGTTAAAAAAAGGTGTGTTCCAAAAAGCAGGATCAGCATGGGAGGGCCCCAGACCAAACCGCTCAAATCGTTCAAAATCTTTTCGATGGCTTGCACACGTGTCCTTTCGGCAATGTTTTCAGGATTGCCCTATCTTATCCACAAAATTTTTTGTTGTCATGGGATTTGTTTGGAAATTCGCAGCGATCTTTAAAGCGCGGGAGAAAAATCCATTCAGCGGGACAGTCCGAATAAACCCTTCATACCGCCGTCTTTTATAAAGACCAGATCGATCTCCGCGCCATTATGGGTGCCCCAGTAATAAACCTCATCGGGCTGGACACTCGAGATCACTTCCTCAATCACATAGCCCTCCCAGGACGAACCATATTTGGGGTGGGATAAAAGTTCTTCTTTCGTTCGAATACCGAGAAGACTGTGCGGGATGCCGGTATCGCGCATGTAAATTTTAGGCGCCTTAACCTGACGTTTTTTGATGTTGGCATGCCACGGTTGCATCTGACGGACGATAAAAACACCGCTGATGATATCCAGGTACCGTTTAACCGTCATTTCGCTGATGCCTAACGAGCCGGCAATTTCGCTGGCATTCCAAATCTGCCCATGATCATGGGCCGGCATTTTCCAAAACCGCAGCACTGTATCGGGTGGAAGCGATATCCCGTGCAGCGGCAGGTCTCTTTCAACAAAACTCTGGATATAATCTTTTCTCCACGCGAGACTATCGGCCTCGGAACGCGCCAGAAAAGACAGAGGGAACCCCAATGGCGTTCAAAAAATTTTTGGCCAATCTCCTCTAAAGTAAAACCTCCCATAGCAACACGCGCGACTCGCCCTGCCAGCGACTCTGAAAAATGCTTAATCAACTCCGGGGACGCGCATCCCCCCTCATTCGCAAATTTTTTATTGTCACGGGATTTATTTGGAATTATAGTGACGGCTATGAATATACTGGTTTTGATCATCGCGGCGGCGGCTCTGCTCTGGATCGGATACGCGACGTACGGCATGGTTTTAAGCCGCTGGCTGAACCTCCGCGCCGACGCCGTCACCCCCGCCCATGAATTTCGCAATGACGTTGATTTTGTTCCGACGGGGTCTTTTTATCTCCTCAATCAGCACCTCTCGGCCATCGCCGCGGCCGGCCCGATTGTCGGGCCGATTTTGGCCGGGATGTGGTTTGGCTGGGCGCCGACGTTCCTGTGGATTGTGCTGGGCGGAATTTTTATCGGCGGGGTCCATGACCTGGCGACCATTGTCGCCTCGCTCAGGCATCAGGGCAAGTCCATCGCCGAGGTCATCCACGCCACCATGAGCCGGAAGGCTTTTATTCTTTTTCTTTTCTTTTTGTGGTTTTCGCTGGTGTACATCATTGCCGCGTTTACCGACGTGACGGCAAGCACGTTCATCGAACCGTCGCGGGGCGCCGGCATCGCCTCGGCGTCAATGCTGTATCTTCTTCTGGCCCTGGCCATGGGATTGACGTTGCGCAAGATCGAACTGCCGTTATGGGCCTCGACCGTCATTTTTATTCCCCTTGTCTTTGTTTGTATTTTTTTAGGCCAAAAATTTCCCTTGCAGCTTCCCTCGTTTTTGGGTTTAAGTCCGAGGATGAGCTGGAACGTGGCTCTTCTGGTGTATTGTTTTTTTGCTGCCGTGATGCCGGTGTGGCTGCTTTTGCAGCCGCGCGGGTATCTCGGGGGGGTTTTCTTAACGTTGACCGCCGGGATCAGTGTCGCGGGGATTGTCATCGGCAGTTTCACGCAAGGCTACGCCATCCAGTATCCGGCGTTCGTCGGCTGGTCAAATCCGCAGGGGCTGCCCTTGCTGCCGATCCTTTTTACGACGGTGGCGTGCGGGGCTTGCTCGGGGTTTCACTGTCTGATCGCGTCGGGCACGACGTCCAAGCAGCTCTCGAAAGAAACCGATGCGAGGCTGGTCGGCTACGGCGGGATGCTCATGGAAAGTTTTGTCGCGGTCACCTCCCTCTGCACGCTTGCCATTTTAACGACGAGCCAGATGAAACAACTCCAGGACCCCAACCAGATTTACGCCAACGGGGTCGCGACGTTTTTAAGCGCGCTGGGGATTAACAAAGAGTGGGCCCTGAATTTTGCGCTCCTGGCCTTCGCGACCTTTGTCTACGACACCCTGGATGTGGCGACGCGGCTGGGACGTTACATTTTCGAAGAATTGACCGGGTGGAAAAACAAATGGAGCCCGTATGTCGCGACCCTGGCAACGCTCCTCCTGCCGTTGTTCTTTCTCACGCGCCGATTCACCGACGCGCAGGGACACGAAATCCCGGGGTGGAAAATGTTCTGGACGGTGTTCGGGGCGAGCAATCAACTTTTGGCGGGGATGGTGCTGTTGGGGTTGAGCGTGTGGCTTTTCAAATCGCGGAGCAAATTTCAGATGACCTTGTGGCCGGCGCTGTTTATGATTGTGGTCGCGGTGACGTCGCTTGTCCTGATCATCCGCCCGTGGCTGGTTAAAATGTTTACCCAAAGGATATGGACGGCGGATCCAATCGGGATCACCGGCCTTGTGCTGCTGGGGTTGATTTTGCTGTTGATCGCCGAAGGTCTCGCGGCCTTCCGCAAGGGCCGGATCAAGTAACGCCGTTCCTCTCCATAAAACTACCCATCAAAAGCTGCCTCATCGGGCAACCCCGCATGAGGGGCTTCCCCTTGTTCCCTGCTGCCGCCTGAAGACAAGAACTGGACGTTGGAAGCGACAATCTTAAGCCGGGTCCGCTTTTCGCCGCTCTCGGTTTCCCAGCGGTCTTGCTTGAGCCGCCCAACGACCACGACGGGACTGCCTTTTTTCAAATACTTGCCGCAATTTTTGACGAGGCCGACGGGATTTTAAAAAATGGTTTGAAAGACGTTGTCTTCA
>CAYHZK010000014.1:9585-20456 GCA_964361085.1 uncultured Planctomycetales bacterium | reverse complement strand
TCAATTCAATCTTAATTGTCAATCTCCCCGGAGCTGACTCATCAACACGCACCTTGGAATAACCTCTGTTAGATAATTCAGTAGCAATTTGTGTAGCATGTTCCGCATCTCTTGCCTGAATGCCAATGCTTTCCGACACCGTTTTAATGCCAGGTGCGGCTCTAATCATTCTAAATGGATTGGCAATCTTATGCTCGGCAATATCAGCAGCATCCTGAGGCGTTCGATCACGAATTGACCCGGACTCATAATTGAGTTCTGATAGCGGTCGAACAGCCGCTGTTCTTTCTAACGATGTCCCTTGCGGGGTCTCTGGTTTAGCTACCTCGGCGGGCTGCACGGTTTTCGTTAATCCTCCTGTCGTAAACTTAGATTCGGCAGAAAAATTAAGCCCCTCGACCAATCCAACCACGCGTTCAGCATGAAGTCTATCACCTGCCATCGTATATCCCGCATCCATCCCCTGAAGATCTCGTATCTCTCCTTGCAATTTGGTAAGACTTGATATCAACACTTCCCTTTGCTTTCCTTCGAATAGTCCGGATGACAGCTGATCTTTAACGTAATCTAAATCGGTCATAATCTCCGACTGTTTTCTTCCGGCAGATGTTACCTCCTTTATAAAGGGAGACGACCCTATTACTAGACGATCAAAAATATTATTTCGATCAACAACGCCAAACTGATCAATAGAATGCGCATTGTCTCCAGCAGATCTAGCACTTCTAAAGACATCCAAAACAGCCCTTGCTGCGGGCCATACAAAATTACTGGAATATTCTCTGTCGCCAGATTCTGTCCCTTCAACATTAGCCTGTTCACGTTGAGCTTTTTGTATGTTTGTTAACACGGCAACTACATCTTTTATATCCATTTCTGTCGCAATTCTTAAGCCATCAATAGCATCAGCAATCTTTTTACCCGATAAACTGGTGATTTGATTAAGATTTATGGTGTCACCGTTCTCCGATTTCCCCACATTTTGAATTATTGACTTAACTATTTTACCAAGCTCTTTTAGAATTTCTCCCTTGGCTTCTGGCGTTGCAGCCGTTTCAGCACGCCGCACCAACGAAACCAGTGGATCAATAATGCCCTCACTAAACTGATTTTCTAACCCCTTCGGAATCCGTTGTTCTCCTATCTTCTCAGTTAAACCCCTCACTTCGTCCCGAAAGGCAATATTATCGTAGCGCTCCACAATGAACTTTGCACCCTGTCCATCGCCGGCTTTTCCTCTTCACTGCAGGGCGCTCAACACCGCATCAACCCCATCAACTGCTCTAGAATTTTCAGCTAAAGAGGCGACAGGGATTGGACTATCTTTATCACCGCTTTTTGAAAGGGTATACGCCATCGCCGGTTTGAAAAACAAACTCCAGAAGGCAATTTCACCGGCAATCCCTTTTATTTTGTTCTTGGCATATTCTTCCCCACCTTCTTTTACATACGCCTTATATAATCCGCTGCTTAACAACATTGCCTCAGAAACATTTTCTACGGCTGCCAGTTGCCCCGCAGTAATCGGCATAGAGTGCCCGTGCTTGGCGATGACTCGCAAGCCATCAGCCATAATACCCCTCGCCTCAGGAGCGACCAAAGCAGCTAATGCAGGTTGGAAGATCGCCATGCCGGGTCCCAAGGTCACGCCCATTTTTGCGCCTTCCACTGCCTGCAAGCCCAAAAACGGCAACATGCCAGCCAAACCTACATCTTTAGGGGTTTCTCCGTGGTAAAGTCTCTCGTCAAAAGCCTTGGCAAAAGCGCTGTCCCAAGTGTATGCCTCACCGTTTACCGTTGTTTTAAAAAATTTTGCAATCGTTGCATTGGCCGCAACATCAAAAAGACCAAATAGCGGCATGGTCATCGCAAATTCTGCGGATCCAAACGCCATCAACTTCCAGAGCAAATCGGGATGATTGGCGAGATCTTGCAAATTAACCTTTGTTTTACCAACAACATTAAAAATTTGTTCTTGCTTATAGCTACTTAATGCTCTTTGACCATAACGCATCAGTAAGGCTAATCCCATCCCCCCTAACACATATGATCCCCAATCACCTTTTGTGTTATTCGGATCAAATTTTGCGACGAGTCCTCCTCCAGCGCCACCCACCAATGCGACAACTCCTGTTTTCCTAATTTCAGAAAGAGACAAGAGGGACGCTGGTTTCTCCGCGGCAACCACTCCTGATCCAAACTTATCTTTTGCCCAACCCATTGCCCTAGGAGCAAAACGCGCTCCCGTGGCTATCAACATGCCACCTAAAACATATTTTAAATAACTCCCATCTTTATTATTCACATCATTTGCTGCCCATATAGCACCACTGCCGCCACCAAGCCCAAGCATGAATACGGTCTTTGCCAACTCTGGCCTCGACAACAAAGAGGCAGAACTACCGGCCTGTTTTACAACTGCCTCTGATATTGTTTTATCAGCACTTCCCGCGGCAGGGCCCAGCGCTCCCCTTATCATTGAAGGCACCATCGATAACGCCATCCCGCCAGTCATAGTTAATAACGCATTAAGACTAGACCGCTTCATATCAAACTCTCGGTCGTTGCCCCCAAGATAGGTCGGCAACGATTGTGCCGCCGAACCGGTAAACCCGATTACACCTGCGGTCAACCCGTTATATTCTATTTTGGCAGCAAGATTATAATTTGCGGCCATCGGGTTAAGTCCAAACGAGGTGCCAAATCGACTCATCGCTAATCTACCGCCACCATACCCTATTCCATAACCAATAAGTGCATCTCGTACATAGTCACCTAATGACCCGCCGGCAAAGGCGTTCTCAATCGCGCCACGGCCCACATTAACTGTTGCTCCAAACGTTCCCATTGACACACCAGGATGATTTTTAAGAAATCCAATAACTCTTGAATTTTCTGCAGCGGTAGCCAAATATGGAGATAACTTTGAAAGAGAAGATAAACTCCCCGCAAAGAGATAATTCATCGGGAGACTTTGCCTCATCGACGCAAGCATTCCCGCGAGACGAAATTCATCGGTTGTGAGGGCGTAAATACCGCCGGTAAGGAGCGTCCCATACCCAACGGCTTTTAATGTGCCGCTGGAAATAGCAATTGTGTCAAGCGCTGCCGCAACCCTAGTCAATTTAAGGGAAGTAGCGCCAACTTGTCCAATTTTACCAAAGACACTAACAAAGAGAGCGGCATCTAACGGGGAAAGAGAAGAAAACGCTTCTGCTTCTGCCTCTGTTAATCCCATTTCCCTTTTCATATAGAGTTTCCAGCCTGAATTTGGATCTATTAATCCCACCTTACGCAGAACCTCGTCCAATCCAGACACCTGTTTCCCGACTTGTTGGGGCCCTTCGCTCACCGCTGCCCATATACCAGAGAAGAATCCACCAATCCCATTCCTTTCTTTCGCTCCCCATCCCCCCACTCTCCAAAAATCTTTGCTGGTAATAACATAATTCATCCCGTCGGGCCCTATCCCTTCAAAACCCATAACGATATCTTTACCTAAGACATCTTCTTCATTCAAGAGAGACTTAATTTTACTCATAATATAGCTGGGTCCAACAGTGATAGTCCCTTGATTGGGACCCCACATATCTATTCTTAACTGCTTGCTTGTATCCAAATCGAGAACAAAGAAACCTTTTTTCCCTGCCGTCTCAACTCGAACCAAATGCCTATCAACCCCATTCACCTTCAATACGATCCGCTGTTCTTCCATTTCCTTGACTACAGTCCCATCTTCGAGGATAAGAAATTTTTGTTGTGTAATCTCTGATCCGTCAGAATTTACTGCGACATTAAACAATACTTTTATATTATTTTTGGCCCCCTCTGTCGGCCCTACATCGACCACTCCAACATTTGCCCCCCAGCTGGCTACCGCAGCTTTTTCCGCAGGATTACTGTTTTTGTTGTTCTCCAAATACTGCTTCCAGGGAACAATTTCTTTTGTCTTAGGATCCAAAACAAAGGCTCCTCTAGATTCGAGAGATGAACTAGGGCTGGGGCCCTCTAAAACAGGTATCGATGAATCTGAATCGCTTACTAAATCAAACAAATTGAAAACAATGTTGCCATTTCCTAAAACAGCAAATTTAGTTCCCAAAGACGAACTTTCTTCCTTTGCAATAACCGCGAGAGGCGCCCCATCAATTAGTAAATCTTGCGTTCTTATTTTTTCATTCGCAGGTACAACATTATTATTTCTATCAAATTTACCTAGTATTGATATTACCCCTCTCCCATCTTTACCTTGTGAAAGAATAAGGTCAGGCCCGTTGCTGGCCACAATATTTGCCGTACCACTTGCAAGATATTGATTCAAATCCACAGCGACAAGTTGTGTTGTCGGTGTTAAGGACCTGCCATTCTGTTTCCAATAGACAATTTCAAAATATACTTTATCCCCAACCGTATTGATATATTTTTCGGATTGAATGCCATACGGAGAACCGCTATACGCATCTCCTTTTTTAACAATCTTATCAATCGCGACATCATTGATCATAACCAACTTTGTTTGTTTGTCATCGATGCGCCCATCCTTAACCACAGAACGAAATGTCCGACTAGACTCTGGTGTCCCATTTAATTTCCCATTCGCGTCTCTCTTTAAAACATTCTTCTTGTCATCAAAATAAACTGTATACTCAATTTCGCCATCCCCATAAATCGTAAGCGCCGGCGCCTTTGACACATCTTTACCTTTAGGGGATTTCTCTTCCTCACTCAAAATACCAACGACTTTTTTCTTTTCCCCGCTCGGGGTGGTATAAATCATTCCCTCGGCAACTAGCACTAACTTATTATCTTTCATCACTGCCGTTAAAACTTGTTCTAATGTCCCCCCATCTGGCAAGCCTTTTCCAACACGATATCGTCCTTCAACTTTCAAGGTCACCTTATCGTTTTCGGAAACTACCATTTTCTCCCCAGGTTTGCCACCAGGCACAAGAAGCACTGGCTTGCCATTACTGTCGGTATAATTAAAAACAATATTTGCCTTGCCGTCTCGCCCTTTTTCTACTTTAAAGTTTTCAGTAACTGCAACTGGATTACCGCTTGAATTGTTGTACACCCGCTGAAGCGTTCCTTCTGTTCCCAGCGCCATTTCGGTCGTGGCCATTGTTCTTGTGACATTGCCTTCATTATCTATCCCCAGTGCAAAGAAATCGGAATTTTCCAGGGTTGTTTTGCCGTCCTTTGTTTTTAGCTGCCCAAAAGCGAGGGTGAACTGGTCGCCTTTTCCTAAATGGATTTTGTCTTGCTCGCCTGCGGCGGTGCTGGTGAATTTGTTATTTTTGGAGAGGCTGATGTTATGCGATTCTCCGACGGTTCCGCCTCCGGCAAACATCTTGTCGATGACCACGTCACCCTTCTTAAGAACAATGCCTGTCCCGATGACGTTTCCATTTGCGGCATCCGTAATCATCGCAAGGCCGGCGACCAAGGCCCTGCCGCTGACCTTGCCTGCGAGGACATATGTTCCGCTCGACTCGTCAAAACGAAGCTCACCCGACAGAAAGGCCCCGCCATCCACCTTGACCTTGCCGACTTCGAGAAATGGTTTGCCTGACGCATCAAAGCTCAGTTCGCCGGAAAGTTTCAAGTTCTCCCAACGCCCCGCACTCTTCCCTAAAATGACAAAACTGTTGTTTTCATGCCACTTAAAGTCTATGCCTTTAAAATAATTGATATATAAGCTGTTGCCGGAGCCGTCGACCTGCAGAATACCGCCAGCCTCGCTCTTGACGAGAAGATTAGCGCTTCCTTTAGCACCGCCCGTCTTTGACTTGAGATCTCCCACAGAAACTTCCCACGGCAGCGCCGTATCCGACTGAGGGAAGAAAAATGCTGAACCGGGCGAGAGGGGATTAAAGACCAGACCGTCGGAGGTGACGGCAAAATTCAAAACGGTGTCGGCCGCGACATTCATTCCGTTGGCCGCTGCTATTTGCTTGGCCTTTTCATCTTCTTTTTGGCTAACCCGCAGCGTGACAGCAACAAAAGCCCCATCTTTTGTCACATAACCAACGGCGCGGTTAGACACATTTTCGGCCAACGCCTTTGCTGCATCCAGCTCTTTCTGCGTCGGGGTCTTGTTATTTTTATTCTTATCCGTTTGTAATTGGATCTGCGGGCTGAGGCCGGCGCCCGAGATAATAAATTCACCGCCCCCTTCGGCCTGTTTTTTAGAAGTGGCTGACACATACAATTGGCCGCCGCTGCCGATTTTGACCTGATCCAGCGTCAATGGTTTATCAGACCAGCTGTAGCCCTCGGCGCCCTCTTTCTTTTTAAGACTTGTTATGTTCCCTTCGATGGTGTAGCTTTTCTCTCCCTGATTCGCAACCAACGCTCCGTTTTGAAAACTCAGCGAAGCCCCGTCTTTTGTCCCGATCAAGGCCTGGACAAAATGAATACCGCCGGACATCCGTGCGATACCACCAATCCAAACCTGACCAATGCCGCCCTGTGGCGCTTCGGGTTGATTTTTGTCCTTCTTGAAAACAAAACCTGATGCAGTGTCTGAAGGCGCCGCCTGCCCCTGATCTGCCGGCGTCGCGGCACGCAGGGTCACCAAATTTCCCCTGCCATCTGTGCTGCCTGTTAATTTATCCGCGTCGGGCCGAAGGATCATGGTCCCGCCACCACTAATACTTTGCGCTATCGTTGGGCGCCCCTCCACCACAAGGGTTCCGTTGGCAACAACAGGGATCAGGCTGTCTCCCGGCCCGATGAGAAATTCAAACGCGCCCTTGAGTTCGTTCACATACCCCATGATGACAGGCGAAACGACAGTATTGCCCCCATCTCTGGGCTTCGATTCCCTGTCGCCATCAGGCGATGTCTTCGGCGATCCTGATTTGTCATTCAGTATCACATTCGGATCTTCGATGCCGCTCAAATTAAGGTACAACGGCAAGAGACCGCCATTGATCTGAATAGTGGAAAGGATGCTGTTGTTTATTTTCTCCTCGTCGCCCACAGGAACAAATCTCAAGCTGCGGTCGTTGGGATCAGATTTTATACCGCTAAAGGTCGCCGCCTTTTCCCCGCCGGCCTCTTTTAAAAGGGCTAACCGCACGTTATCCTCAGGCGTCAAAACCACTTTGTCATTCTCAATCGTCAACCTCAGGATTTTTGCCTCACGGGGAGTCAATACGATTTTTCCATTCAGAATAGCCGTCAACAACAACGGAGAAATCTTGGTTTTTACATCTAGTTTTGCCTCCAAATCGGCAACATTTACGCCTTCTGCGAGAATCACCTGTCCGTCTTCTTTACGCGCAAGACAATATACGCCGTCCTTGCAGGCAAGACTCCCGTTCTTGTTCACCTCAATAACCCCAGCCCCGTCTTTCCCATTAATGGAAACAGAAACCGTCTCGCTACCGTTCAGACCGACGGCTGTCATGACAAAACTTTCGCCCTTATTTAACCCCTCGTATTTCTTCACCGGCCGGCCATCAGGCCCCGCCTCGACCGTAATAACACCACTCGCACGATTATTCTTGTCAGGAACAGGTGAGGAGAAGGGATCAACGCCGCCTTCTTCAATCCTCAGAGCCGTCCCTGTGCCAAAAACTGGGGCAATACCGGTCGCCATAAGCTGGCCATTGACCGTCTTCATCTCCCCTGAAATCGCGATGCTGCCATTGGCGCCACTGTCAAGCAACCCAAGGAGAGGATTTTCCTTAAGGGCCTCATTTCCCGGATCAATCGAAGACGCCACAGTCGCCCCGTCGAGAATTGAACCACCTCCACCCCCAATAATGCCGGGTTCTTTCTTGCCGTCTGGAGGCAAAAAGTACATTTCGCCCCTGGCTTTCCCGCCGTCGATTTCCCAGCCCGTCACCTCCCCGGCACCATTAACATCGATCCAGAAAGCCCCGCCACTAAAAATCGAGCTTTTGACAGGCGCCCCCGGGCTGGAGGTATCCACACGGAAATTCCCATTCATGAAAACGCCGCTGGGGAATCCGCTAAACATATTAAATGGAGATACGGAAACAACCTGTGTCGCGAACGGCTGGTCGGCGCCGACATTTGTAATGGTTTGCAGGATGGCTTCTTTCTGACCGCCGCCTTGCGAGGAATCAAAAAAGTAAGCAATATCAGCTTTATTTGTGCCGGAAACACGCATCTCCTGAAAATACGGAGAGGCCCCTTCTTTTTCACGCGCAAAAAATTGAATCCCCGACGGCTGTCCGCTCGCCCCGACAGCCTCCTGGTTTAGCGCCGTCAAATTTGAAAAAACGCGCGCGGCTACCGCATCTCCCCCCACTGCGGCATCCTGCATCTTATTCTCACCAACGATTTCCCCTTCGCTTTTAACCTGATTAAGCCCCGCAACCATCGAAGAACTATTGCCGTTGACAAGGTAGTTTCCATCGCCCTTAAATGCGATCAAATTCAGGTTGCCGTCCTGCACTATCACACCGTTTTCGATCGTTATCTCAGCATTTCCATTGGCTCCCTGGATTCCGGTAAAGCGGAATCCAGACTCTGGCTGCCAGGCACCATTGACAAGCCGCCCGCCTGCCACTGCGATGACTTTCCCTAACGGACCTCCATCGCCCTCAAGCACAGCGCCGACAGCGACCGGATGACGATCACCAAAGCCGATATCCAGCACGCTTTTCCCGCTCAATCCACCCCCCGATACGATGTTATAAATCGATGATGCTCTCGCATCCTTCCACACAACAAATCCTGATGCATCGTCTATCTTGAGCAGGGGTGTTTCGCTTGCTCCCTCTCTTTTGCTCACTGTTGTTATTCCAGGCTCTCTCCAATTGCTAGAACTGCTCGACCGATAACCAATTTGAGGATTATCCTTTGTTCCCTCATTTCGGATCGGCATGTAATTAAATCCTAAAATGTCGCGAAAAATCGTAACCGCCGTATCGAGCCTTGCTTGCTTATCCTGAGGCGTCGTGCCATCCGCGCTTGTATCCGTATACCAGTCAATAAAGGCGGAACCGCCCCGCGAAAGGATATAAAAGATATTGGCTGCGATACCGCCCTGCAAATAAATCTCGGGGCGAAAAACCCCGCCGGCAAGATGTGAGTTCAGGGCGTCCATATAATAGGAATGCCTGGTGTCAAAAGCAGCCAGCACTATCCCGCTAAGGACGCGTTCAATGCCGGCCTCATCCAGCCCTTCTTCCTTTAATTTTTTCTGAATCTCTTCCTCGCTGTATCCCCTGGCCCTCAACTCATTCGCCCGCTTTTGGGCCTTTTCATGCAACTCCCTATCCGTCTTATGCAGGCTGGCACTCACCTCCGGCGTTATGCCCGTCAATCGCGCAATTTCATCCCCAAACTGCACAAATTTTGTAACACCAAGGGTTTTCCCCTCGTCTTGGAAGCTACCATTTTTCGCGAGATCGATCCAAGGGCCAAACACATTTTTTATATAGCTGTCTGCAAGTTGCCCAAACCCGACACCCACGCTGTTCCAAAACGGACTTTCCGTATTATTTGGGACCATCGCATTGGCATAAATCGAATCCACAGCTGCGGCACCAAAAAGAGATAGAGTAAAGGCCATCATTCTAAAGGCCCCGACCTCACCGGGGGAACGATTGCCATTTTTGTCTTTCGCAATATGTTTATCTTCATACCGATCCATGGCCCTCGCGACTGCAATAGAATATATGCCTTGCAACAGGGTGGCACCCAGAACCTGCCCCAAAGACAGCGAGTTTTGAAAATAAGTCTGGCCATTTTCAGTTTGATAAAATCGGCCCTGCGTTTCGTCTACTGGGTTCTTACTTAGCTCGCCATTCTTAGCATTTTGATAGTAATACTTCCCGTCTTTTTTCACAACACCCTGACCCCTAGAGTAGAAACCAGAATTACCAAGAACCAAGGATACCGATCCATTTTTAAGCTGTTCATCCTTAATATCAATCTCTAAGCCTTCCTCATTAACATAATACAACCTTCCACCATCAGAAATAACCTTATATCCATCCTTGGTATATAGATTGCTTGCGTCTATATATCGCTTCTCATTTCCATCCATATAATAATATTTCTTGTTACCCTCATTATCAAACTCCACATCGACCTTTATCTCTGGAGAGGTTACATAAGCAGAAACAACATCAAACAAGCCTCCTGCAACAAATCCAATCGCCTGGGACATCAGAGTATTTGCACCGTATTTTTTGGGATCCTGTTTGTAATAGTAATTCCTGGCCGCATAAATCACAGCGGCTCTGAGCAAACGCTCAAAGGCATTGGCCAGAAACCGTTTGATCGACTCCCCGACGGTCGCGCTCTGGTTGATCCCGATCATGCCTTTAAAATCATTAAACTGCGAGTTCCCTGTCATTGATTGGGCGAGATTATCCAGGCCGTGGGCCATGACGGTCAGGGTAAATTCTGTCGCAATTGATGAAATGACCGAGAAAAGGACCTGTTTTAAAACGGGGTTCAACTCATCCCCGTATTTTTCCTCCAGATATTCATAAACCGCCTGCTGGACATAATGTTTCACGACCCCATAGACAAATCCCGCCGCAAAACGCCCCCACCAGGACTGTATGTTGGTGACATATTTGGGAGCAGTATATGGCTTGGTAAACATGTCCTTAATCCAAGTCTTAAATTTGTCCCATAATTCATTTAATCCATTTATGATCTGGTCTAAAAGAGTAGTTTCGGCAGCCTGAACAGTAGTAGTTGCGGTTTCACTAAATGCCTCAACCGCCGCCTCATATCCATAGATGTTGGCGTATCCCTCAAAATCCAGGGCAGTCCACGCCCCCGCCTCAGTCGCTGCCACCGTAGTCCCTGCCGCCCCTGTAGCCGCCCCACCGGCTTCGCCACCAACAGTCGCTGCCGATGCCTCGGTAGGGAGA
>CAYHZK010000014.1:0-9485 GCA_964361085.1 uncultured Planctomycetales bacterium | reverse complement strand
AGCCGCCCCACCGGCTTCGCCACCAACAGTCGCTGCCGATGCCTCGGTAGGGAGATCAATGGCTTCCATGGCAGCTGCTTCTCCCGCCTCAGTCCCTGACCCAGTAGTTGTTCCGGCGTTTGCGATGCTGTAAGCCATTAGAGCAATAGAAATAATGAGAACTATGGTCTGGGCGATCTGGGCTTTCTCTTCGGCTTCTTCCGCTGTACACCGTCCTTCCATAACGCAGACCTGCAGCATGGTGACATAGGCATCCAGCAGCACGTTAGCGACCAGCATAACGCAGCCGACCCAGGTGAACACACAAATAACGATCTGGATGATCAGGATAACGAGCTTAAGAACCACATCCCAGGCATCTTCGTCGATCCCCCACAGATCTTCGGAATGGTCGACCCATGTGTTGCCCCACACGAAGGCCTTGGCGGTATCTGTGATTTCTTCAACGGCGACCTGGCTTGGGGCCGCGGAATCCGCGACCAGAACGTATCCGCTCAACTCTTCGGCAAATTTTTCTTTCGGGAGCGAAACGATCTTCCCAATATCAGTGAAATAAACATTCTTTTGGTCAATGGCCTTGACCGTAACAAAATGCTCGCTCTGATAACTGGCAATAAACGGGGCCTTGAGCTTTAAGACATCGGCGGGCTCGACCTTGACAGCCTTGAATTTCAAGCCATAGCCCTGCATCACCTGCTCGATGGAATACAGCGAGGTCTTCAGTTTGGGTTCCCCGGGGCGGACTATATCGTTCAAAAGGTCAATTGAGAGGGTGGCCAGCGACAATTCGTCCAATGAGGTGACGACCTTCTGGGTGGCCAAAAGGTCCCGCAGGGCATACACCCCGCAGTTTAGCGGATGGATATCCGGATTGTTGAGCCAGCGGGTTACGGCCTTGATATTGTCTTCATTGACCTCAACCTTGGGCGTGACAAGGATTTTGTTGTCCGGGGAGGACGGCTGTGCGGCATTGGAAAGGTTGAGCTGCAGACGCGCGTTTTCGCGGTAGGCGATTTGATTGAGCAGCCGGTGGACACCGGAGGCAATGCGGGCGGAGACAGCCCCTTCTTTTTCACCCTGAGACAGCGGGCGATCCTGGCCGGCTGGCTCGCCCCACAAAACCCTGGGATCGTAGTTAAAAGCCCAGCTTATCTGATCAGGAACAAAGACGCACAGGACGAGAAAAGCAACGGCACGAATCCATGTTTTAAAGCGACTCTTGAAGGGGGGCTCTGCAACTTCAGATTGGACACTATTGGGAAGAGGGTATTTTTGGTTAATAGCGCTGAATCGACTATTACTTAAAAGAGTGGAGCCGCTATGATTGTCCAATCTCTCTTTCATAGATTGTAAAGCTCTTATCTTTCGCAAAGGCAAAACGTCCATTCTGGACAGGGCCGCCGCAAAAGAAAAACCTCACAACATATTGCCGGATTGTGTCGACATCGTTAAATTGCATGATGTGGTTCAACCTAACGAAAACGGATAGAAAAAGAAACGCAAGATTAGAGATAATCTTGTCATTTTTTGCGAGGAAAAACCTGGTGCTGATCTGGCTCTTTTTTCTCAATTTCTTAGAGGGTATTGTTGGATTTCATTGAGACTGAGCGACTTTCGTGCGTGTTAAGGAGTATAACACATTTTATATGGCGGGCAAGGCGGGCCAATGCTACAAAAACTCATAACATTTATTTTTTCAATAAGTTATAACCCAGGAAAAATTTTTTTGAAATCATTGCACATAAATTTCTTTTTTGTGTTGATTTTTTGAGATTTTTTACTCTTAAAACCTTCCCGTATCGCTATAAAATTAACAACCGAAAACGGCACGCAAATACTGAGATATTTGCGTACTTCAAACATCAAATTTTAAAAGAGGCAACGGACTTTTGTTGGTATGCGACTAACAGGCAAAAAAAGATCCAAAAATGATCCCCGCCATTTTGTGTTTCGCAATTTTAAGCAAGCTGAAAGTGCTTGATTGATTGTGGGTTAATTCAATTTTTTATTCCTAGGGGCTGGACATTTCAAAAATCCCAACTTCTTCAGAATGGACAAACATAAAAATAGAATGGACAGCGCGTCCGATGGGCGCGCCAAAAGATAAAGCCCGGACATTGGTTGATCCGGGCCTTATCTTAAAACTGATGGTATTCTTCGAGCTCGTTTAACCAGCGAGCTTCTGTAAAGGATTGCCTTCGATAAATTGCAGAAAGATCGGGGCGCCGACAAGCACGCCGACAACGGGAAAGATAAAAAACAGCAGCGGGACAAGGAGCTTAAGCGGGGCCTTCATGGCGACCTGTTCGCCGCGGCGGTACCGGGCAATGCGCATGTCTTCCGACAAAAGGGTCAGGGCCTCCGCAACCGAGGTCCCCATTTTATCGGCCTGAATAAGGGTTCTTGAAAACGATGATAAATCCGGCAATTCGTATTTTGCGGCAATATCCTTGAGGGCGTCGCGACGGGTCTTGCCGACATTGATTTCCTGAAGCAGGACATTAAGCTCGTTGACCATAACCGACGGGGTGGATTTTTCCACAACCCATTTGAGCGCCAGCATAAAATCCAGCCCCGCGTTGACGCAAAGTCCAAGGAGATCGATGGCATCGGGGAGTTCCTTTACAATGATCATCTTGACATGCTTGATCTTTCCCTTGAGCCAATATTCCGGGGCCATATAACCAAACGCAAAGCACATCAACAGCCAGAACATAATCATGTCTGGCTTGATGAGGGGATACGTAAAAACCAATAACCCGGCGATGATCAATTCTTTAAAAAGAAAGAAAACCTCCGGGGTGACATTAACGTGCCCCATGCTCAAATCCCGAAGCATTCTCTGTCGCAACGGACCGGCGCATAACGGCTTGTTAATCAAGGCAATGGATCGCAAAAGCACCATAGGGTCATTCTTTTTTGCTGTCGACGTAGGCTCATAACCAAAGAGCTGCAGCGTGGGGCGCCGCTCCCACTCCAAAGGAAAAAGCCCTAAAATAAAACTGAACGCCGACAAAAAGCAACAAACCAGAGTCAGAGTAAGCATGTGTGATCCTCCTTGCCCTTAAAAATCTTTAATGGCACTGATCTTCCAGATCATGTATCCGCCAATAACCTCGGAAATACAAGCGTAAATCAGCAAAGCCCGCCCAACCTTGGACGCAAACATATGATCAAAAAAATGCGGATTCGACGAGTAAATGACGGCAAAAAACGCGATGGGCAAAAGCGACATGACGACACCCTGAATCTTTCCCTGAATCGTCAAGGTGTCGATTTGCCCCTGAATTCTTTTTTGCTCCCGCACCGTGCCTACGATGCGCTGCAAAATAACCGGGAGGTTCCCCCCCGTTTCGCGGGCCAGCAAAATGGCCGTAATCATCTGCTGCAGGGCGGAGGACGGCATGCGGTTATACAAGTGATTGAGGGCCTCATCGAGCGAAACACCCATCTTGTTTTCGCCCAGCACCGTCGAGAACTCCTGATTGACCGGATCCGGCATTTCGTCAACGACCGCTTCCATGGCCTGAATAAGACTCAATCCCCCCCGGAAGGAGCTCGACATGATCATCAGGGCGTCGATCAACTGATTATCAAATTTTGTTTTATTTTGCGCGAGGAGAAATTTGGTATAAACGCCGGGAAAGAAAAATCCCAGCAGTCCGCCAAAAACCGTTCCCACCAGTTTAAATTGTT
This sequence comes from uncultured Planctomycetales bacterium, assembly GCA_964361085.1. GTDB lineage: Bacteria > Omnitrophota > Gorgyraeia > Zapsychrales > JANLHA01 > CAYHZK01. Next base: position 5,789 of record CAYHZK010000014.1, on the reverse strand, counting down.
CAGGCGCCAGGATAAAACAAGCCCCGGCCATCCCAAGCGGGACCCAGATATAAAGCTGCATAATCTTCTGGATTTGAGCCCGCGGCATAACGCGGTCCAGCCGGTTTGACAGCTTGCTGGCCCGCTTTTGGCTAAAAACCGTCCCCTTGCTATAGGCGAGGGGAATAACGGCATAGCCGATAATCGCGGCCGCGCAAAACGCAAGAAAAAGAGGAAGCACCATAAACATCTCCTATCAATATTATGCTCTACTGGCAATCCGGGACATAACACGTCACCTGTTTACAAGTGGTGCACTGTGATGCCGCAACAGGATTTGTGCAATAGTCCACGCAATTTTGCTTAAAACAGTCGTCATCCACCCACTGCGCAACCCATGTGCCGCTAACATAAGAATTGTCAAAAAAACACGACAATGTTCCTCCTCCGTCGCCCCGTGTCCCGTACGGCTGGCGGTCGTATTGTTTTTCGTAGCCGTAAGTATCCCCCATCTTTTTCCATCGGCCCTCAAATCCCTGAATAATATATTTCTGGAAATAAAGCAAGGCCCCCATAACCAGGATGAGCCGCGAGGCATACTCCGCGGTCGAAACCGCTTTTTTTGAAAACAACCCTACTCTCATTTGCGTTTTCACATCCTAAGGTTTCAATTCACACCGCTTAGAAAGCCCGCATCACAGGGAGTAAATTTGACTCTCATCCCCGCTCGCCCCACCCCCGGGCTTACCCCTCCCCAGGTGTATTGAGCACAGGCTTCGGTGCTGACACCATACTGTAACATGCCTACATGCACCCGTCTCCAGCATTGAAAATAGTCGGTATAAAAACCGACATCGTCTTCCGTTGGCCCCGAGTTCAGCATAAAGGCATTTGCATAAGGTTCACCCAGGGCTTCCAGGTCGGGGTCAACAAAATCCCGGCATTCAGGGTCAAGACTAAAAAATGCGCCTTCTCCGAGAGCGGGATGATAACTACGGGTTTCCCAGATCTTTTCTCCGCCGGGGAAACTAGCGTTTTGGGGGTCGCGGTCTTCATCATAACGGATAACTCTGGCCTTCACCATGCCATCGGTATGCTGCATCTCATAACAAATTTTACGGTTATACCATTTTCCCTTTAGATATGACCGAATCGTCGGCCACGACGGCGGATCCCCAACCCCTCCAACCCCGCAGGCATTATTACAACGGCCGACGATTCTCGCCTCAATTTTGATAGCATGCCAATAGCCGGTATAGCTGCCGTCCGCCCTTGGTTTTTTAAGAATATCTTCTCGCCAAACATAAACCACCACAGAAGCAAGATCGCCTACCGCCTGATTATTGATTCTTGCATCAATCAGTGTTTCCGAAGGGGAATCCTGTGTGTTTGGGGGATTTGGCGTTCCGGCAGTACCCCAGGGAGTTCCATTATCAAGAAAGGCTGTCAATCTGGCAACAGCTCCCGACAGAATTCCGACAGGATTCCCGCTGGCATCAAGAGCCGGGTTAATCATGTCCATGGCTTCTTGCAGGCGATTATTGAGAAAGTTATACCGCTTTCGCATTTTGGCAACTTGGATCCTGGCCTCGGCCTCGCACTGGCGGACCACATCGATAAATTGCCCAGGCCCCGTCTGGGCACAGGCCCCGCCAAGGGCGCTGGCTGCTGTGGCCACGGCATTGTAATACGTCGCATCCCCCCCGCATCCGGCGGGTGACGGGAATCCGGCACAACTGTTATACCAGGAGCATCTACAGGCCGCGACCTCCCCTGCGGTGCTGCCGCAATTGAGATCGGTCCCGCCGGCATTATCGGCATCGCAGATTGTTATAATCGCAAACGGGTCAATGGTGCAGGTATTCGCAAAAAAGTCCGCCACGGTCGCGTCAAACGCGGCAATTTGTGCGAGGGCTGGAGGAAACCATGGCGGCAAATTATACGGCGGGCCGGAAGGTAACGGCGCCGGTTGAGAACAATTGGCACTGCACAGATCAACGGTCGCCGAATCGCGGCAGGCCACAAATAACGGATAAATCGGATCTGTGGGATCGACAAACGGCGGCCAGGGCGCATAAAAGGCAGGGACAAGACAGCGCGGCAACTGCGAACACGTTTCGGAGCTGCATGTTGCAGCGTCACCACAGCGTTGAAATTTTTCGGCATTGCCGGTTGCCGGAGGGGCACCACCCACGTATGTTCTGGTATCATTGGCATTCCAATTCAGGCACGCCACAACATCCTCAAGGTCGCCCCGAATGCCGTTGCCGTTAACATCAAAAGTTGCGGCCTCCACCGGCTGAACATAGGCGCATTCATTGACCCCATAATTATTGGGAGCACCCAGCGACGGGGGAATACACCAAACATCATCGGGATTACCAGGAGGCGACACGGTACACGAGATCCCCTCATATTCACTCCCTGCGGGGGGAAAGACCCAGTCAAAAACAAGATCATAAAATGACTGAAGATTATTGCGCCAGGTCCAAAGGATGCCTTCCCGAGCAAGGTTTGTATAGCTGCGATTACAACTGCCGTCACCAGGCTCGGGACATTGAGGCGCCGTCGTGCTCGTGTTTGCGTCATTGCACGGATCCCCTGCATTGGCGGGACAACCCGGCTCAATCCATTCAGCAATGCCTGGATACCAGTCTGTAAATGATCGTTTAAGAAGAACGATATTTCCATTCATGAGAGCTGATGATGTACTCAAAAATGTCGGCAAGCCATAGATAATATCATCGGTAATATCATCCGGCCACCCCATGTATCCTGTGGTGATATCCGGCGCTGCGGCCCCTGCGCCGGCTTCTCCGCATTCACAGTCTACAGCGTTGCCGCCTGCGTCGGTACACCCGGCCCCATGTTTCGCGCAGCTTTGTTCATATGGAAAGCTGGAACTGCAAAACCGGTCTGCCCCGCTCTTCCACCCGCCGGTTGTCTGCGCGCAGTCGCCCGGCGCGGCAAAAAGACCCGCAGGGAGAGCGGCAACCCGATCAAACACAAGAGGAAGAGCAAGAGGGCCCCCGGTATTAAACCGGTCGACACACCAGCCGCCGCTGAACGTCCCCAGAGTTGTTACCCCTAAATTGAGGCGCGGGATCTCCTGCGGCAAATAAGGCGTCGGAGGCCCGGAACAGGTCGAATCCCCCCCTTGGGGCGTGCCGTCCCCCAACCGATCACACCAGTGGCACTGATCATTAGTGTAGGCCAATGTGTTCAATTCAACCCCCCATCCGGGACTCTGGGCTTTGTAAAAAAACGGAAAGATGCCTTTCATGCGGTCCTGAATTTGAGGAGGGTTTGTAAAAAAGGACACGCCCGCCGTATTAACGCCGGCGCGATAATACCCGGTCGCGTCTTCCAGAGAAAAAATATTGTCGGCGGGAAGAGGGGCGGAGAAAAGCTGCCGCCCTGCGTCGATAACCAAATGACTGTTTGGTTCCGACTGACGGACGTGATACCGGTGATGCTCGTCATCGCGCCCCAGCCTCTCGCGGAACGATAAAAACGAGTTCAGAGAATTTTCATAAGAAAAAGGTTTATAGACATAAGGATAGTTGTTCGGACTACTCTCATCATCTGCATAATAAAGACTCCTGACCGTGCAGCTGGCCGGGTCTCCGCACTTGTCCGGATTCCCGTCACCATCCACATCAACCCCGGGGGCATAATCGCAGCATTCCGGCCGGACGCTGACCCCATCGACAACCTGTTCCTGGCAGCACGGGTCGCACTCCGCCGGAAAATCAAGGCGGGCCTGGCCGGTTACCGGATTAAACCGGTCCGTCCGGCAGCAGGGGTGGGTTGAGCCTGCGCTGCAGACCAAGGGATCCATCAACGCCCAGTTATCGTCACCGCGGTTCCACATCTCATCCAGGGCATCCACAAACGCCGTAACAGCGGCTTTATTGGGAACCGTGATCCCCTGCAGGCGCCGCGTATAATAATGAACAAAACGGGGAATCGTGTCATTGGGAACCCCGGCGCTCATCCCGTAAACCCCGTCCCTATCCTGATCGAAAAAATCAGGAACATTACTGATGTCGGTCACAGTCTGCGCTAACCCTGTTTGCAACCCGCCCTCGATAACTTGTCCCGGCGTCGACATATCCGCAATCATCCTGTTCCACATATCAGCGGCAGCTTGAGGGACCACGAAGAGTCTCTGATAAGAAGGCTGATACTCTATAAGCGCCACCAATACAGATGTTCCAACAATATCAGTAAGAAGGTATGGTAGTATTGAACCATAAAAGGAAACACTTATAATAACCAGCGCCGACCAGACGATAATATCAAACCACGAAACCGCGTCTTTGCATATCCGGAATCCCCCCCTCAGGTACTGCTCTGACAGACTATGCCCCAGACTCGCAAACGACGAGGCCATCTGGGCTGCCATCGTATTGGCAGCCCGGATGGTCGACGTCTTACTGAATGACATGCTGGAAAAATTGGTGGTTGCGGCATAAAAAATAAGTCCCAGCGCGATGATAAAAATCAAGATCACCGCCACCTGCCCTTTTTGCGCTGATCGCCGCGAAGGCACATCGCTCGATTCCGGCTTCCGGTAAAATACTCGCCGGATTCTCTTTAAATAAGCCTGCTGAATATTACGGAGATATCGAAACACAGTCAATCCTTCTTTGAGGGTTCGGGGTTCGTGCGCCGCATACCGCCCCGAACCCCGAACCTCCGTTAAGGGCCAAAGGCATCGCCCAAAAACGCGCCGTTAAATGTGGCGTTCATATCTGCGCCATAATGAAAAATCGGCCGGATCTGCCCCAACGGACTCGCGGCGTCAGATCCAACAGCATTTGTCAGTGTTGCGTCATTCGCCTCCTGCCTCTTGATCAAATCCCTTCCAGCCCACTGAAAAACCTTGATCATGGCCATGAGCAGTAAGATTGCAGTCATGAACGCAAAGATCACTTCCAAATAAACCTGGGCGACCACACGTTTTGATCGAACGTTCCGCATCAATCAGCCTCTTTAAGGCGGGGCTTTCCGCGTCACCCACCGCCGTCCCCCTAAATTTGAAATCCGGCTGCGGATATAAATCAATCGGGCCGCCGGATCCATGCAGGTCTGCTCCACGTTCGCTGCACTAAAACAATTGTTACAGGCCTCAACCGGATTGGTCAACCCATCGACAGAGCCATGCGGCGCGCCACCCGCACTGCAAAACCGTCCCGTGTCGATCGATACCCTGAAAATCCGCTGGATCACGTCATAATGATCCTTGCTGGTGGTGTTCCGCACAAAACGCCCGTCCGCCGGATTAAAAAGCTGTCCTTCCTCAATGCGCAGATATGTCCCCTCCCTCGTATACGAAAACATCTGGGCATCGTCCAGAAGCCCCGGGGCAGGCGGAGGATCAGTGTCGTCGCGGGTGCTGTCGATATCCCCATCCTGAAAATCCAGCACATTAACCGCGCTGAGCCGGGCCCCATCACAGGAAAAGGTTCCAACAACGGTGTCCGGACCTCCTTCTGGGGGAGGACCGATAATATTGCCGGTACAACTTGTCTCAACGGACCTGACAAGCTCTGTTTTTATATCTCCCGTAGGCAGGCCGCCGTCCACATTAACGCTTATATCCGCCCCGAGCGTTCCATAAAGGGCGTTAATCGGCCTCCATTGCCACAAAAAGGTGGCGCGATCCGCCAACGGGACATCCACAATCCCGTTAAAATCAAGATCAAACCTCGAATCGCAGGTGGGGTCCTCCGGACAGCCCGTCGTCAGGTACTCGGAATCGGACTTCCGGGGCTCAATCGTATAAAGCCGCACGCATCCTGTTG
>CAYHZK010000013.1:0-20707 GCA_964361085.1 uncultured Planctomycetales bacterium | reverse complement strand
AGTTTAATAAATATGTTCTCATTTCAGGACGAGAATTTATGGAGGAAAACCAAAATCAGTATAACACAATCGTCATTAAATCTAAAAATGTTGTTATCCCGTGTTGTTTATTCCGCATTTCAGGTTGATCCCGGCATTTTTAAATCTTTCGAGCTTATTTGCAATGACGGGTTGAAATCTTTTACGAAATCCTAACGCAAAGAAAATACCTCCGGTGAATGATAAAAAATTAGCAACATGTGTAGCTCCGAAAGTCATGGGAAGTAAAAGAAAGATGCGGGGATATTTTTTTAAGAATTTGGATGCGGAAATGAAGGATATAAGCAGATATAAACTTATGAGAATATATAGAGAGACCTCGATGTGCCGATACAAGAGACAAATCCCTATAATGACCCCATAGAGGACAAAGGCGAGCTTAATAAAAGGTATCTCCATGAATATTTCATGAAAAAGCACGGTATTGATGCCCGCATGAAAACGCGTTACGATTTTTTTCCGTAAGAAACCCGCGGGAAATGGCTCGACACGATGTGTGACCCCCAATGCGGGTATGACATAAAAAGAAAATCCTAAGCGCCAAGCGATATAAAAGAATTCGATATCATCCATATAGTGATACATCTTCTCATTAAATCCTCCGACGGCATCCCATAGGCTTTTTTTTATGATACAGTTGCACAATGGTATATTATAAAAGCGGACTTTTTGGGATTCAGCAGTCCCCTCTTCAAATCCTTCCAGGAAAAAGGAGTCTATCGCAGCGCCCGCCAATTGATAGGGCAATGATGCCGTCTCATCAAAATGCCAAAGTGGACCAGAGACCCCGGCACATTGATACTTGGAGATATTTTTGATTGCCTCCTCTATCCAGTTTGCGGGAGGGATTGCGTCATCGTCGATGAATGCAATGAATTTGGCGTGCGCGCGTTGAACCCCTTTGTTTCTGCGAACACTGAGATGCAGGTTGTTTTCTAGGACATTCGTAATTTTTATGTCGGTTTCAGGGAATGTGATTTTAGTGCCTTCTGACATAATCAGGATAATCTCAAATTTAGTATGGTCATATGTTTGTCGGATTAAGCGCGCTAAGCAGCAGGATAACGTTTCCGGGCGTGTAACCAGTATGACAATTCCAACCTCTATGGGGGACTCCGGGGGAGGCATTACCTAAAACTCATCCAGGCCTGCCGAATCATATTCTGCATCACAGCCGAATTGAATAATTTGTTTGGTGAAAACATATTTAACGCCTTAAGGGCGCGGATCACTCTTCTTGGATCCGAATACCATTTGCGGACAAAAGCACGCATCCTTCTGGAAACCGCATCCTGTTTATTATAGGCTCCGTCATTGTAGAGACGGTCACTAAATAAGTTCTCCTTGTCCACTTGAGACAACTGTCCCGTTTGCAGTGTGGTGCCCGGGAAAGGGACATACCGATTCAACGTAACAAAATCCACATCCAATTGATAGGGCAAAGAAAGCGTCTTTTCGTAATCCTCCTCTGTTTCCCAGGGCAAACCTATCATCAGAAGCAGTTCGGTCGCAACGCCATATTTTTTAGCGATATGGACCGCATTTTTCATATCACCGTCCTTAAATCCTTTTTTTAAGCGCGCTATCGTTTGTTCGCTTCCCGATTCAGGAGCAAAATTGATATTCCATAAACCGGCGTTCTTTAATTTCTTCATCATTTCGTCATCCACAAAATCAGCCCGCACACCGTTTGAGAATTGCAATGAAATATCCAATTTTCTTCGTATGATTTCGTCGCAAATCTCGATAACCCTTTTTCGGTCGAGCGTGAAATTATCGTCAACAATCCCGATTTCTTTAACACCAAAGGAGTTGATTTGCCATTCCATCTCATCAACAACGTTTTGGGGAGAACGTGCCCGCCACTTTTTACCCATATTATGAAAACAAAATGTGCAAGGATAAGGACACCCGCGTGTCGTAATAATAAAAGAAAGCGGCCATCTTCTTGAAAAGGCTCCCCGATATTCTTTGAGTTTGGCCTTATGTAATGCGGGAAACGGCAATGAATCGAGATCTTTGACCCAGGGTCTCGGGCCTGTGAAATGTGAGGCGCCATCCTTTCGGAAATATAAACCTTTAATATCGTTCTTATTTGAGCATGTTATATATTCATAAAATGTCTCTTCCCCTTCGCCGACAACAACCGCATCGATATATTCTTCCTCCATCAGGAATTGTGAGTACGCGTTGGCGAATGGCCCGCCAAAAACAATTTTCACATCGGGGTTAAGGGCTTTTATTCCTTTAGCTGTGGCGATGCTTCTTTTGATATTGTTGACGTTTGCGCTAAAACAAACAAAGTCATACTGGGCGTAATCGACAGCTCTTGTCGGTTCAGCATTCCGATCAAGGAAATCCCCGTCAATTCCCTGTTTCTCAAGATACGATAAAATATATAAAGGGCCCAACCAAAGCTGGGTCGCTTGATAGAATGGGATCGTGCTGCTTTCGACAATAACCAATATTTTAGGCGAAGAAATTCTAATCATAACATCGTTCCCCTTTGGATAACAGGCGGCCAGCCAGAGTTATTTCCCTTTTTTCTTTAGGATAATCCGCACACCAAAGATCACAAAAGCAAGAAATTGTTTAAATCCGATCCGTCTCATAATTTCGATGATCTTATGCGGGCGTAAATAGAATTTGAAATACGCTTTTTTAAACATTTTGTCTAAAACAGCGTTTCCACTATTATAAAAATAAGAGATATTCTCCTGATACCGTTCCTTGGCGGGAAATTTGGCGTATAATTCTGTCCCTGGGAAAGGAATGATTTTGCTTAAATCCATAAGTAAAGGATCCAGCTCAAGGGCAAATTGGATGGTTTGTTCCATGCTGTCTTTGGTCTCGAAGGGGAAGCCCATGGAGAAGTAGCCATAGTATACAATGTTAAGTTTTTTACACCACCGGGCGGCCTGCCGGAATTGATCCAGCATCATTCCTTTTCGAACTTTTTTTAAGGTCTCATCATCCCCAACTTCCGGGGCAATGGCCAGTTTCCAGCACCCTGCGTCTTTCATCGCGCGCAATAATTCTTTAGTCAGTCTATCGGCGCGAACGCCATTCCCCAACTGCCATACGATTTTCAACTTCGCTGATTGCATCAAATCGCAAATCTTAAAGATCCTTTTTATATCAAAAGTGAAATTATCGTCTTCAATGGAAATTTCTTTGACTCCAATGTCTTTCAGCCACTGCATCTCCGCGACAACATTTTCCGGGGACCTGGCTCTCCAGCGCCCTCCAGAGACGGTCTGACTGCAGAAAACACATTTGTAAGTGCACCCTCGAGAAGTCACCATCGAAACAATAGGTCTCTTTTTATAGGCGCTGCTGTAATACGGCTTAAGATCAATCATGTCGTACGCGGGAAACGGCACATCATCCAAATCGTGAATGAACCGTCTTTTTATTCTGCTGTATTGCCCATCGCAATCACCTTGTCGGCAAGATATGACGCCTTCCACCGTGTTGCCATTGGAATTGCGCACCAAATCCAACATGGCCTGTTCACCTTCAAAGGGAATGATGTAATCGATGTCGGGATGCATATATTCCCCGGGAGTAATGCTGGGGTGAGGGCCGCCGACAACCACCTTGGTATTTTTGCTTATCGTTTTAATCAGCGAGGCTATCTCCAGTGTTTGATTATAATTTGACACATTCGACGAGATTCCGATAATCGGGAAAGATTGGCCGCGAATAAATCGAGCCAATTCGCCTCTCCAGTTTTTTGCTACGTTTAACTCATTGAAGAAAACATTGATGTTATTTCTTCTCAAATAGGAGGCAAGATAAAGAAGGCCAACGGGAGGGAGGAGTTCAGTGAAATATTGGTTTTTGCTGGGAGCGTTGATTAATGCAACGTTTTCGCTGGTAGCCATAAGACTCCAATTATGGGAAAACTGAAACCATCAAGTGCATTCTCCAATATCAATATTGTGGCTCGATGTCTCCGAATTATTTATCGCCCGTTGGCAATCCTAATTTTAACCAGGCATTAACCATCAGAATCTTCAGCATATCGGGGTCAAGCAATTTATTGGGCAGGTTTAACAGTTTCATCAAACGCATTATCCTTTGAGGATTCGAGTACCATCGACGGTAAAAGTCTTTGACCATTTGAGAGGCCTCATCTTTTCCTTTGTAGGCGTAACTGTTATACAAGCGATCGCTGAAAAGGTTGTCTTTGTCCTCTTGTGTCAACTCACCCGGCTGCAGGTGCGTTCCGGGGAATGGGATGTATCTGTTCACTGAAACAAAATCCACATCCAATTCATATGGCACCGCGAGTGTCTGCTTGTAATCTTCCCGGGATTCCCAGGGGAGGCCCAGTAAAAGGAATATTTCCGTGGCAATTCCATATTTTTTGGCTATCCCCACCGCTTTTTGCATATCATTGCTTTTAAAGCCCTTTTTTAATTTTTGAATTGTCTGAGGGCTTCCCGATTCTGGCGCGAAATTGATGACCCATAGGCCGGCCTCGCGCAGTTTCCTCATCATTTCGTCATCGACGAAATCAGCCCGCCCGCCATTTAAGAACTGTAATTTTATTTTAATCTTTCGCCGGATGATCTCATCGCAAATTTCAAGAACCCTTTTTCGGTCAAGGGTAAAATTATCATCAACAATTGCGATCTCTTTGACGCCTATGGCATTGATTTGCCATTCGATTTCATCAACCACGTTTTGAGGGGACCTCGCTCGCCATTTTTTCCCCATATTATGAAAACAAAATGTGCAAGGGTAAGGGCAGCCTCGGGTTGTCACAATGTAAGAGATGGGAGTAGCCTGTGCAAAAAAGTAGTTGTATTTTTTGATGTCGGTTTTATAGAGCGCGGGGAAGGGCAGGGTATCCAGATTTTTGATCCATGGCCGGGCTCCTGTAAAATGGACGCTCCCATTGTCCCGGAAGTATAAACCCGGGATGTCTTTTTTATTTTTTCCGAGGATATATTCATAAAATGTTTCTTCACCTTCTCCAACGGCAACAGCGTCAATATATTCTTCCTGCATGAGCAGTTGAGGATATGAACTGGCAAAAGGCCCCCCAAAAATGATTTGAGTTTCGGGTTTATCCCGTTTGATGGATTGGGCAGTCAAAAGGCTCCGTCTTATATTGTTGACGTTTGCGCTGAATCCTATGATTTCATAATTGGTGAAATCGACAGATTTTGTGGGCGTGGCTGTTCGGTCCAGAAAGTCTCCATCGATCCCCTTTTGTTCAAGATAGGAAAGGAGATACAAAGGTCCTAACCAAAGTTGATTTTCTTGACAATAAGGCAATGTGCTTTTTTCTACAACAACCAACACTCTGGGCGTAGAGATTTTAATCATAGGGTCTCATCCTTTTGCATAAAAGACTTCCACCCCATACCGGATAAATCTTAAAAGGGATTTTATTCCTATTTTATTGATAATCTCCAGAATTTTGCGAGGTCTTGAATAGAAACGATAATAGGCATTTCTATAGGTTTTTTCGAGAAAATCATCTTTTTGCTTGTCGTAATAGGTTGTCATGGAAGTTTGGACCCGGCCGCCGAGCGTGGGATCTTTGTCATAAACTTCGGTTCCTTTGAAAGGGACGAGTTTACTGAGGTCCATCATGAGGGGATCGAGCTCAAAGGCAAAGTCGACGGTTTTTTTCATGTCTTCCTGCGTTTGGAAGGGGAGTCCGATGAGAAAGAATCCGTAAAAGACGATGTCCAGTTCTTTGCACCATTTTGCCGCGTGACGGAACTGGTCTATTTTTGCCGCTTTTTTGATTTTCTTAAGGCTGTCGGCGTCGCCGACTTCCGGGGCGATGGCGATTTTCCAGCAGCCGGCCTCTTTCATGGCCTGTAACAATTCCCGGCTCATTTTGGTAACGGTGATCCCGTTGGCGAGTTGCCAAACAAGTTTGATGCCTTTTTTTCTTTTGAGTTCGCAGATTTGGAAGACGCGGTTGACATCATAAGTGAAATTGTCGTCTTCGATAGAAATTTCCCTCACACCGATCTCTTTTTCGAGCCATTCCATCTCCGCGATGATATTTTCCGGAGATCGGGAGCGCCATTTTCTTCCCGTCACTTTTTGGCTGCAGAAGATGCAGTGCGAGGGGCATCCGCGCGAGGTGACCATGGAAACGAGGGGGCGTTTTTTATAAGAATTGATGTAGTACTTGTCGATGCCGATCATGTCATAGGCGGGAAACGGCAGGGAGTCTAATTCCATGATCGGGTCATATTTATTGATGATCTTCGAAATTTTTGTTTCCGTCTGGTTGATGTCGACCATCGGCTCTTTTTTCGTCAAAAAATCCAGGATCACTTTTTCCGCCTCATATTGGATGATATAGTCGATGGCAGCGTTGTCGTATTCGGCGGGTTCAATCGTTGGATGCGGGCCGCCCACCAGAGTTATGGTGCCTTTATCAATTTCCTTAATCGCCGCAGCGATCGTCAACGTCATTTTTCGGTTTGAAAAATTCGAAGAGAGGCCGATCGTTGTCGGCCGGTATTCTCTGATCGCGGCGTCTAAATCTTTTTTCCAATTTTTGCTGACATTCAAATCCACGACGTTGACGTTGATGCCGTGTTGCCGTAAATAGGATGCGATATAGAGAATGCCCAGGGGCGGCTGGATGGAGATATAATACAGCTTATCCGATGGTGGATTGATGAACAAAATTTTTTTATCCATAGCAGCTCCGGTCATTTGTGAGATTGACATCCAATGTGCGGATTAACCGGATAATGTCGGGGGCGGTTAAGGCCTCGCGTTCAGGGGCATTGTCCCCGGGATGACACATCAGTTCGGTGACCCCGCGGTTCAGGGCCGATAAATAGTGGGTTAAATTTTCTTCGTTCAGTTTTCCGGAAAAGTTGAGACCCAGGAAATGATCCACTCTGTTTAAATTTTTATCCTGCTTTGCAAAAAGCAGGCACAAGCTGATACACCATTTTTTGAAATGGATATTGCTGGCCCATCCCAGTTTTTTTTCCAGCGGGAAGCGGAAACCGATATGATATTTTACAGCAAGCTGATCGATAATCTTCCAGAGGCCCGGGAAAATATGGATATGCTGATGACTGTCAAGATGTGTTGGATTTAGCCCGGCGAGGAGAGTTTTCTTGATTTGCGCGTCCCATTCCTGCTTTACCTCAGACATGGAGATTTTGCCCGACAGGAGTCTCCAGGTTATATTTTGAAGACCTCGGGGAAAGGACGGCTGTGTTTGCTCGTGATCCACCAGGGTCGGGACAGTCTCGGCGGAAAGGACCGGAGCGGTTTCGGTCAACGCCAGATGAATGCCCACGCCAAGACCGCTATTGTCCTGCAGGAGTCTGACCGCGTGATTAAAGGCGTTGCCCGTCGGCATGATGGAGACGCTGGTGACAATGCCGTTGAGATGGGATTCCATGATGCCATGGTTGATATCCTCGGTTAATCCAAAGTCATCGGCGTTCACAATCAGATGTTTTTGCGGGCTTATGGCCATAGATTCAGCAATTGAGCGACCGGATTTCGGGGTAGTATTTGATGATCTCGTATATGGTTCTTGAAATGTTGCGCAGCGACGCCAGATGCGACCGTCCGTATTTTCGCTGGTTAAAGGTGACCGGGATGTTGATGACCTTAAATCCGTTGTAAGAACTTTTTAGCAAAAATTCGGCGCTGATGAACGATCCGTTGGCCCGCAGCGAGATTTTATCCAGGACCTCGCGTTTGAAGATCGTCATCGCGAAATTGATATCGCTGGTTTTGTAGCCGAAGATCATGGTGATCAGAAAGTTGTACGTGCGCGAATAAATCGTGCGCAGAAGGTTTTCTCTTTTTCCGATCCGATATCCGTGGACAACATCGGATTTTTCAAGCAGCGGGATGGCATCTTTCAGGATGGAAAAATCGAAGGGCATATCGACGTCGGTATAAATGATGACGTCTTTTTTGACATTATGAAATCCTGTTTTGAGAGCCGCGCCCAGGCCTTTATTCCTGTCATGGTGAAAAACCCTGATCCGGGGATCTTCGGCTGCGAGCATGACCGCGATCGTTTCCGATCCGTCGCAGCTGGCGTCGTTGATGAGGACGATTTCATAGTCGGTTTCCATTGCGTTTAACACGTACTGCGCCTTGGCGATGGTCATTCGCATGTATCCGATTTCATTATAAAAAGGCATCACCAGGGATACGGATGGTTTCATTTTAGTTTTTGGCCAACAGATATTGATAAAGGCGTTTCACAATAAAATAAATCTGGTAAGGCGATTTGATTTTGCCTAGGATTTTAAACAGGATATGCCCGCGCAGATAAAAATGTAAGTAGGCCCGTCGGATCATTGTTTTCTGGATGCATTTCTCTTTATGAGCTCGGGATTTATTGGTGGTATAAGCCGGAGAAGACAGGCGTTTATAATCGAGATGATGCGCGGCATCCTCGCCATAGATGCGTTTGATCACCGAGCCGCCCGGGATCGGGAGAAAATTGCTGAAATCGGCGATATCCAGCGGCAAGGAACAGGCAAACTGGATCGTCTCGCTCATTTGCGCTGCGGTTTCTCCGGGATAGCCGAGGATGAAAAAACCGGTGACGTCAAAATCGAATTTCTTGATGATCTTCATTCTGGAAATGATCTCGTTGATGCGCAATCCCTTTTTCATCCGATTCAAGGTTTCCTGGCAACCGGATTCTATGGCGACAAACAGGGAGTAACATCCGGATTGCTGCATTTTTTTAAGTAAAGGTTCGGTCAGACTGTCGATGCGGACGCCGTTGGGGCACGTCCATGCGATTTTGATATTTTGATCGATGAGCGCGGCACAAAATGATATGGCGAAATTATGATCATCGGTGAAATTATCGTCCAACAGGTGAAACTCTTCAATCCTATATTCCTTTTGAAGGTGTAAAATTTCCTGGATGATGTGGGGGACGCTTCTCTTTCTGATCTTTCTTCCTGTCACCGTGTGAGCCGCGCAAAATGTACAGAAATAAGGGCAGCCCCGCGTTGCAAAAAGGGGGGCGAACCGGGTTTTTTTATAAAAAACTCCCTGACATGTTTTGAAATATTTTTGGGGGTCAACCATGTCCCAGGCGGGGAATCCCAAAGCGTCGAGGTTGTTTTCAAACGATTGGGGGTTGATGCGGATCTGCTGATCGTCCCGATAGACTAGTCCTGGGATGCTTCTTAACCGAGTGGGGTGAACGGTTGAGTTTGTTTTTACTGCTTCTAAGAGTTGAGGGAACCCAATTTCGGCCTCGCCCTTAAACGCAAAATCCGCATGATCCAGGGACCGCAGGGTATGTTCCGGCGCTGCGGATGGATGGGGCCCTCCGACGACGGTTAATATCTCCTGGGAAACCTCTTTTTTTATGGCCTCGGTGATCCGTTTGACCATGGGGACGTCATGCGACAGCATGCTGAGTCCGATAACATCTGGTTTTCTTTCTTTGACGATGCTAATCAATTGCAACAAGGAAATATTATCACAGACGCAATCCACGATATGCGTCTCTTGGCAATAATTCTTGATGGCTGTTGCGAGGTAACCCAGTCCGAGGGGTGGCATGATGTGAAAGATCGTCTGTTTCTCTTGAGGAGGTTTAATGAGCAATACTTTCATGGCATGACAGCCGACGTGGTTAGACAAAAAGTTGCAAGCGTTAGAATGACGCTTTAATAATAACTTATAACGAATTCTATTTCAAGATTTGTTTGGGCCGTTGGGGCCGTCCTCCCGGAATTCTTTGAGGGGGATCGCAAACTGGCTTTTCGGCAATGTGATGAAGTAGGCGGAGTGGATAAAAAAGTAGACAATCCAACTCGCAATAACGAATTTAAAAGAAGGATATTTTTTAAAGATCCCTATGAGCATATGAGAACAGAGAATCACCCCCGGGAACACCGTCATCCCCGCCCACCAATGATCGTCAAATAAGGAATAAGCCCCCGCGATGACGCTAGTCGCGAGAAATACAAAACCAAACATAAAAAGCGAGAATTTTATTAATTCAGGCTTATTTTTCTGCTTCAGATGATAAAAAAATCCCGTCCAGATGAGGACCGCCAAAGGCCAATGAATAACCGGGGCCTCAGAGCTGAGAGCGCTTAAGTATATGAACTTGTCGTCAGGGGCGATAAAAAAGATCGATTCGTTATGGATGTCCCAGCGAAACACCCGAAGATGTTCATTGATGAGAGGCAGCAGTTCCGCAAAATATAAATAAAGTGATCTTAGACTGAACCCCGCATCGAAGACATGCTCGCTGCCGATTTTGCTGAACTGGTTCTCGCAGCTCCAAATGAAAAACGGCGAGACAATGAGCATCATGATTAAAAGCGAAAAATAAAATGACCTGCTTTTTAGCCAAAGTCTATGACGACGATCACTCGCCACATAAAAAAGGAGCGTGAGGGCAAATAAAGCCATAGGTTCGTAAGATAAACATCCCAATCCTATTAAAATGGCTGTCAGGATCGCGTATTTTGCCTTCTGAGTCTGAAGTCCGCGAAAGAAAGTATATAAAGCCGGCGGGATAAAAAAGAAAAGCAGAGTATTTTCAAAAGCAAAGCGGGTGACCGCGATATGATATTGACTGAAGGCGAGGAGATAAAGGGCTAAAAAAGCGGTTTTGATGTCCAGGTTTTCCTCTGTGAGTTTGAATATAAAAAAAAGGCTCACCGTTCCCAACACGACAAATAAAATCCGGATTCCTATCCGATTTTCCCCGAGCAGAACAGTCCCAAGCTTGATGGTATATGCGGCGAGGATCGGGTTTTGCAAGTCGTGATCTCCGACAGGGAGCTGTAAGTTATTCCAATCCCAGGAAATATTCTTAATAAAATCGATGAGTTCTTGTTCATCAGGAAGGATCGGGACAATGGCGGCTGTATGAAGCCGGAAAAGGCCGGCCATGATGAGAAGAAGAACGATAAGAGAACGCTCGAGTTTTTTTATCACCGTTTTAACTCATTAAGGTTATTTTTTACGAAAATCAGGCTATCAAAGAAAAAAGGGAAAGCCAAGATAAAAGTTTCAATTGAATAATTGATTGAAATATTAGATACTCTGCTTATGAAAAGAAGGGTTAGCCGCGTCCTGTTGCTCAGGCTTGCTTCTCCCATCGCCAGCCGGGAAAAACATCCCCGGGGCAGCCGGTTTCCTTATATTTTAAAATACATGGAAGCGCTTCTTAAAAGGGACGATGCCCTCACGGTCAAACTGACGGACCTCCGGATTTTCCCCCTAAGCACGGGTGCGTTGTTGGCAACCGCGCAAGGGTGGGCCCCGGATTTGATTGTCCTGGATTCGACGACCCGGGACCAGCCGGCGGTTTTTGAATTTGCTGCCTCGGTACGCAGGGGGTGCGGCCCTGTCATGGTGAGCGTAGGGCAGGATGCCACCGCCAGGCCCGCCCAATATCTTTTTCAGGGTTCCCCTATTGATATGGTTCTGCCGGGCGATGCGGAAGTGGAGTTGCTCAGGGTCATTCGCGAGATCAACAACGGCGCTGATTTGGAAAACCTCAAGCAACGTTATTTTAAACAAAAGGCCCTGATGATCCCGGCATTGGATGATCTCCCTTTTCCTGATGTCACAAAGGAGGAATTGAAGGCCTATAGTCATATTTATCCCATTCCGCTCCACCGGCGGCTGCTTTGGGGGCATATCATCAGCTCCCGGGGATGTCCGTATCCCTGCATGTTTTGCACCGAGATGATCCGGGAAACGACGGGGGATGCCCCGCGGTTTCGCAGCGCCGCTAATGTCGTCGATGAGATGGAGTATCTTGGGGGGAAGGGGGCAAATATCGTCATCTTTGACGACGACAATTTTACGACCTCAAAAAATCATGTCCATGATATCTGTTCGGAGATCATCAGGAGAAATTTAAAGATGCCGTGGGTGGCCCATGCCAGGGTTGACAACATCACCGACGATCTTTTGAAGCTCATGAAAGACGCCGGGTGCGTCTTGCTGCGGTTTGGGATTGAGTCGGGGTCTCCGCGGATTCTCAAGCTGCTGGAAAAAACATCCCGGGACGATTGGGCGGAGCAGGCCAAAAAAGTATTCCGCTCCTGCCGCGAAATCGGCATAGGAAGGCTGGCCCTTTTTATCGTTGGGTCTCCGACGGAAACCCAGGGCGACATCGAGGCCAGCGTCCGTCTGGCCGAGGACCTTGAGCCGGACGTCATTCAGGTCTCATTTTTTACCTTCTATCCCGACACAAAGGCGTTTGACCGCCTTGCGAAAAACAAAAGTGATCATGATTTTTCAAGGATGTACCATTTCGCCGCGCCTGAGGCCGAGCTCAATTTGAGCGCGATGGACAACGATACGTTGCGCAGACTACAAAGGAGTTTTTACAAAAGGATCCTGCTGAATCCCAGGTATCTTTTCAGGCATTTGTTCAAATACGGATTTTTTTATTTATACAATCCCGCAACATTCCATTCTTTGGCCGGGATCGGCGGATATCTTAATCCTGCATACGCGGAGGCGCGGTAAGAATCCATGTTTGTCCCGCACGCCTATCCCCGTCACACGATCAACGGAAGCACGAAGCGGTTTGGATTGGCCTGCCGGATGATTTTGAACGGCACGGCTAAGGTCGGGGAGCATATCCTGCGTTTTGAACAGGCGTTCGCGGAGTATATCGGCGTGCCATACGCCGTCGGAGTGGAATCGGCCAGAAAAGGGCTTTATTTGATCCTCAAAAGCCGCGGCTTCGATCAGGGCGATGAGGTGATCCTGCCGGATTATACGTTTCAGGCCCTGCCGGTTGTCGTGATGGCGTGCGGCCTTAAGCCGGTTTTTGTGGATGTCGATCCCCTGACTTACAACATCAATCCTGCCTTGATTGAGGGGGCGGTCACCGAACGCACAAAGGCGACCGTGGTCACGCATATGTTCGGCCATCCGGTTGATATGGATGCCGTGTTACGGGTGGCTCGAAAACATCGGCTCTTTGTTGTTGAGGACTGCGCGCATGGGTGCGGGGGCAAATACCGCAATCAGCGGTTGGGTTCTTTGGGCGATGCGGCAATCTTTAGTTTTAAAATGGGAAAAAATCTTCCCTGCTTCGGCGGGGGGATGATCACAACCCGCGATGCGCGCCTCAACGCAAATCTCAAGGACAGGGCCATGTCTTTTCCTTATCCCAAGACATCGGATATGATCAGGGATATCGCCGGCACTTTTCTATTTTATTGCAGCACGCACAGGAATGTTTTTCCCTGGCTCACATATCCCATCCTTCGTGTTTTGGATAGCATGGGGTCCAGTTTTAGCGACGATCAGATCGAGGAATCCCTTGATCCCGTCCAGAGTGTCAAATCCCTTGAACAGCAAACCCGGCTGACAAATCTTCAGGCTGCGGTGGGGCTTGAGCAGTTGCCAGGCTTGGATAATTTTAACGATAAATTCAGAGTGAACGCGCGCCGGCTGATTGAAAAATTACGCAACGTCAGGAATATCTCACTTCCGGCTGAAGATCCGGAAAGCCTGCCGACCTATTTGTATTTCCGGCTTCAAGTCCCGGAGACACGGTCTATTCGCAAAACATTGCTTTGCCGGGGCGTGGACACCAAGCGGGACGACATGAGCGCGTGTTCAACACTTAAAAATTTTTCGGAATACCGCCGTCACTGTCCAAACGCAGCCGAACTGAGTCTCAGGAGCATCGAAATTCCCAACAACCCTTTTCTTAACGAAAAAGATATTTCGTATATCGCCGGGCAGATCATCGCTGCCGTCGGGCAAAAGGGTCAATCCTGATGAAAATCCTATTGTGCAAACCTTATTGGCCTTATCCCTACGGCAGAGGGGAGCATACCTACAACCGGATCTGGCCGCCGCTGTGCCTGGCGAATTACGCCGCTATCCTGGAAAAAGAAAACCATGATGTCAAAATCCTCGACGCCCACGCCCTACGCATCAAGCCGCGCAAAATCAAAGCTTATGTCCAGGGCTTCGATAAAATCTTTATCACATCATCGTCTCTGGACCGCTGGCAATGTCCGAATATCGATATTTCCTCGTTTTTGGAGACCGTTCGATGTATCCGGGAGATGACCGATGAAATTTATATTATGGGTTATCATGGGACGGTCGACCCCGCCGGTCTTTTGAGCAGGACAAGAGCCAAAGCCGTGATCCGGGGGGAAGCGGAGAACGCCATTGCCGAAATCTGCGAAGGTCGGGATTTGAAGGAAATCCGGGGCATCACCCATGACGACAACGGGACAATGGTTTCAACACAGGATCGGGATACTATCGATTTGAAAACCCTCCCTGTTCCTGCCGTTCATCTGCTGGATGCAGGAAAGTATTCCTATGAAATCTTAGGCGGGAATTTTGCCCTTTTTGAGATCGGCCGGGGGTGCAAATGGCGGTGCAAATTCTGCAATCAGCTTATGTATCAACCCGGCGTGAGAGCCAAGTCCGCGACTCAGGTCGTGGAGGAAGTCCAGGTCGCCGTCGAGGGGCATGGGGTCAGGACCGGTTATTTTATGGATCTGGAATTTCTCGCCAACAAGGGGGTGGCGGCGGAGGTGTGTGATGTTCTTGCGGCGCGACGGTATGATTTTCGATGGTGCTGTCAGACGCGCGCCGATTCGCTGGATCCTGAGATTGCGCGAAAGATGAAAAAAGCCGGATGCGAATTGATCCACATGGGCGTTGAAAGCGGCATTCAGAAATTTCTGGATCTGTCCGGGAAACATACGACGAAAGACAAACTGCATAGGGGGGTTCAATTGTGCGAAGAGGCGGGCATCAAAACACTGGCCTTTTTTATGTTTGGACTTCAGGGAGAAACAGCGGCTGACCGGGAAGAAACATCCCGGTTTGCCCGAGAGCTCAACACCGATTTCGTTTCGTTTCACAAAGTTTATCCGTATCAGAAGAGCGACATTTATTTGTCCGACCTCCAGTCGCATAAGGAAATCGACGCGCACATTTTTCAAAGTTACCTCAAGTACTATTTGCGGTTCGCTCATTTGAAAAGGTGCGATCTTGCGACATTGATTCGCAGTTTCAGATTATTCTGGGGCCGGCTGATCACCCTGACCTAAGGCATTTAAGGATGATGGGAAAAAAGGAAAGAATATCTATCGATGCCATGAGGCGGATCGATGTCGGCTTTGGCGTACCGTTGTGTTTTTTTTTCACAGTGATCGATAGAATTTTGAAGTTATTCTTTCCCGTGCCGCAGGGAACAACGCCCCCTCGGAAAGTTTTATTCATCAAGCTCTCGGAAATGGGGGCTATCATTCTGTCCGACCCTTTGCTGCGCCGCGTCCAAAAAGATTATCCCAAAGCCGAAATATTTTTTCTGACCTTCAAGAGCAACAAAGATCTTTTTGGTATCCTCGGCGTGGTTCCGTCCGAACATGTCCTGACCATCCGCGACGACGCTGTCCTTGTCGCGGTCTGGGATACCATCAAGGCGCTTGTGGCGATACGGCGGCTGAAAGCGGATATGGTGATTGACCTGGAGTTTTTTTCCCGTTTTACGGCGATTGTTTCCTACCTCGCCGGGGCGAAGAACAGAGCGGGCTTTTATCGGTACACCATGGAAGGTTTGTACCGGGGGGATCTTTTAACTCACCGGATTCCGTACAACCCGCATCTTCATATCAGCGAGATGTTCCTTTCCATAGGTCAGCTTGTAGGGCAGCCGGCTAAAATGACGCCGGAACTTGCGAGTTATGTCAAAGAGGGGGAGATTTCTTTGCCGCGATTTGTCCCGGCCCCTGAAGAAAGCGAAATGATGAAGAAACGATTGGCTGTTCTGGATATTCCTGAAGACGCCCGGGTGTTGCTCATCAACCCCGGGGAAGGGCGGATTCCTTTGCGGGAATGGCCCCTGGAGAATTACATGGTCCTGGCCAGAAAATTTTTGGAAGATGAAAAGAATTACCTGATTATCGCCGGGGCTTCCGAGGCTCAACGATTAGAGGAATTCCACCGCGAAATCGGCAACAATCGGTGCATTCATCTGAGCGGCAAGACATCGTTAAGAGAGCTTTTAACGCTTCTGACGATGACGGAGGCCGTCATCACGAACGATTCCGGGCTCGCGCATCTTGCGGCATTGACTTCCATCCGCCAATTTGTCTTCTTTGGGCCCGAGAGTCCACGGATCTTTTCACCTTTGAGCGATAAAGTGCACGTGTTTTACTCCAATTTACCCTGTTCGCCGTGCCTGTCAGCGTATAATCATCGAAATTCTGTTTGTAAAAATAATCTGTGCTTAAAAACTATAAATCCTGACGATGTGTGGAGAGTGATTGCCGGGAAGATCTATGCTGCCCCCGGTATAAAAGAGCCCCGGGCCGATTTTTTAAAAAAATTTCACAAATATTGATTTTTATATCTTATATGTTATAGTTTTGTTGTCTTCCCAAAACATATCCGAGATAAAAATATGGATAGAAAATATATCATTGGTCTTTCGATCCTCAATGCCGTCGTGATTTTTTTTGCCTGTTATTTGTGGGTGGGTAAGGCAAAAGAGGCGCAGGCGCAGCCATGTGTCGGGTTTCAGCTTACTAACAACGGCACTTGTCCGGGGGGATGGACGTTGATCAACAATGTGACTTCGGCCGATGGTTGGACGCTCGGCTTATGCGCGCAAAATTAAGAATTATATAAATACCTCCTCTAGGAGAGACATGAAAAAAAAGGATATAGTAACGATTGTTATAGGCGATATCATCCTCCTGGTCATCCTTCTGGTCTGGAGCTTATGGCCGGATCAAGCGAAAGAGGTCCAGGCACAAGCATGTATTGGTTATAGGCTCGGGGCCGGGTCCTGCGCGGCCCCTTATCCCAATACGATTAATTGTGTGCAAACAGGCACATCTGGACCATATGCGACTCCCGTTATGACTTGCTTATGCTATGGTCCTTAGAATTCGCCAAAACCAGGGATTGATCAATCCCAAATTGTGAAAGCTGGTAATTCTTTTCTCACAGATGCAGTCCATGCTCCCCTTCCACAGTAACATGTCGCAAGACATATCCGCAGTTAATCATCAAAAATAAGAATGTTTTTTAAGAATAGCATTTGCGCAGTCAGGGATAACGCGGCAGTCCGTCAAGGGGCGGCCATTTTTGTTATTCTGGCCTGTGCCCTGTTCTTAAGGGCGTATCATCTAAATGCATATGATTTGTGGTTTGATGAATTAGGGACAAATCTGTTTTCTTCGGCCAGCCTGAACCGGATGGCAGAGGCCTCGTCAGATTCGGTAGCCGCTATCATGGCTGGTAAGATGCGCAATGATCCGCACTCTTTCTTCTATCTTTCTCTGGTTCATGTTTACAGTATCGTTGTTGGCGACGGCAAATCTCTCAGAATCATATCGCTGGTTTTTAGCATGCTCTCGTTGGGGGTCTTTTATAAGCTGTCCCGTTTGTTTTTTGATCGCCGGGTCAGTCTTTATGCGCTGCTTCTGATGGCCGTTAATCCGTTTCATCTTTGGTATGCCCAGGAGGCCCGGGTCTATGCCATGGCCTGTTTTTTTTCGCTTTTAGCAACGTATTGTTACTTTAAAGTTTTAAAGACAGATAAACTCACGGATTGGTTTTGGTTTTCGATTGTCAGTGTTTTGGCGGTGTATTCGAGTTATTATTTCCTCATTTTGTTTTTTACACTGGCAAGGATATTGCTCGTAAGGAGGTATCGTCCCGCCTTGCCCAAGTGGATCGTTTCTTTATTGATCGTTTTGATTTCCTTAACTTTCTTGCGGTCCTTTTGGGGGCAGCAATGGGATTTTGTGAAGAACGATTTCTGGCTGCCGGTTCCAACACCGGATATGCTGTTGTTCACCGGGGAGATTTTCTCCCTCGGGTATACCGCCACCACGGTCCAGTATTGGGTGGGGCTTGCCTTGTTCTTTTCGTTATTCATTTATGGAGTGTTTTCCTGCCATCGGGATGAGAATAGCGATGCGTTGATTCTCTTGCCGCTGTTGTTGTTCCCCATCTTTGCGGTTTATATCTTTTCTAAAATCTTCATGCCGATTTATATCCACCGGCAGCTTATTATTTTTTCCCCTTTTTACTATCTTTTCATTGCCAGGGGGATTGCCGGCATAAGGCATCATCAGTTGAGGTTTGCGGTGGCGTTGGGCCCAATTGTTTTAATCACATTGTCACTCATCAATTATTATCGCGGGGTTATGGTTGACCACAGGGATAAATTTCCATTTTTTATCGGGACGTGCTCGAAAGGGAATTACAGCGAGTTGTTGGATTACTTAGATCGCGAATTTAAAGAAGGCGACCTGGTTGTAACCGCAGAGCTGCAGGCCTATCTGATTGTTTTCTCGCATATTCTCAAACAAGAGGATCACCTGCCGCGCATTCCTATGGAGCGTTTCCAATTCTGGGTTTACCCCGACGCAATGTTCCCTTTCGAGAGAAGATACCTGCGTATGGATGAAGCCTTAGAAAGAATTTCCGAAGGGGAAACCAGAAAAATTTATTTTTTCCAGTCACTTGCCAGCGGCAGGCTGGAATTGCTCGGCGAGCAAAATGCTGATGATTCATTTCAGCGGATTTGGTTGGTATCAGGCCAATGCTATCAGTCGGATCTTCAGACAATAAATTTTCAGGTGATATACCCGTATGTAACGAAAAATTTTGTCAGTCTATTATCCAAGCAGCAAGATTTGGTCAGTCTGGAGCTTTTTGTCAGGAAGGACCTGAAATGAGTCGTTTTCTTCGGGGCTCTGTCCGGGAAGCCATCGATGCGTAAATTGACGCACGAGGAGATTGTCCGTCGTCAGTCGGGAAACCTCAATCAGCCGCGGCTGCCGGTAACCGTGATTCTCAATAATATCCGCAGTCTTTACAATGTGGGATCCATTTTTCGCACCGCCGATGGCGTGGGGGTCGAGAAGATATGGCTGTGCGGCATCACCGGATTTCCTCCGCAGCCGCAGATTTCCAAAACCGCTCTCGGCGCTGAAGACCGGGTTCCCTGGGATCACGTGTATGATGTCGTCAGATTGATCCGTGAGCTTAAAGAAAAAAGTTATCAAATTGTACTTTTGGAACAGACGGACAGGAGTGTTGAATATCATCAATTCATTCCCCGTGCGCCGGTATGTCTGGTTATCGGGAATGAAATCGAAGGGGTGGCGGACGCGGTCGTTCCGTTTTGTGACGCGGCCGTTGAAATCGATATGGCGGGCGTCAAAAATTCCCTGAATGTCGCCGTGGCTTTTGGGATTGTGGCCTATCATTTCCGGCATTGCCTTAAGGAATAAGAGGATTCATAAGGAACCGCGTTTGTTTTTTTAGAAATGCTGATATAATAAAAATCCGACGATCACCCTTTCTCATAAAATTCATGATAAGACACCGATTGAGATTCCTGATATTCGCTCTAGGCTGCGGGACGATGCTGTCGTTAATCCTGCCGGCGCTCGCTCCGGGGAAATCCTCCCTGGCCCCTCCCGAAGTCATCATGATTGAGGAGTCCGAGGTTTGGGAAGACCTTAAAGACGAGACATGGATCGATGAACTGCAGATGCAAAACGCCGATATCGTCGAGGTCCTCCATGTGATTTCTCAAAAAACAGATGCCAATATCATCGCGGGTAAAAGTGTTTCGGGCAAGGTTACGGTTTACCTCAAAGAGGTGAGGCTGCGAGACGCCCTGCGGATTATTCTGGACTCCAGTGAATTGGCTTACCGCGTGGAAAAAGGGGTCGTGCGGGTCATATCGGCTGAGGAATTTGAAAAGAAATACGGCTTTAAGTTCGGCCAGGAGTTTACGACCCGGGTGGTCCGGATTAAACACAGGGATCTCGACGACATGGTGAGGGCGCTGAATCAGATGAAGAGCCCGGTGGGCAAGATTTCTCTCGACCGGAAGTCTTCGATGATGATCCTTAACGATTTTCCTGATTATCTGAACAGGATGGAAATGCTGATTCAGGAAACGGATCTGCCGCTGGTGACGGATGTTTTTGTGCTGGAGTATGCGCAGGCGAAGGATCTGGTGGAGAAGATCAGCGATCTTTTGACAAAGGATGTCGGACGGCTCAAATATGATGAACGGACCAACAAAATCATTGTGACCGACCTGCAGCCGAAAATAGAGGAGATCCACAAGATCATCACCGCCTTCGACGTGGATGTCCGGGAGATCGATAAGGTTGAGGTTCAGGCCCAGGGGCATTTTGTAAAGTAATGATAAAAAAATTTTTAGCCTTGGTTTTGCTTTCAAGTTTAGGTCTGTTTGTCGCCGGGTGCGGCACAGCGCCTGTGTCGCCGGGCATCCAGAGTCAACTGTCGGATCTGTGCGAACAGTACGGCATTCAGTTCCAGATGGACAATATTTCTCAGGTGATTACGCTGCGCTACGCGGACCGTGAGGCGAAGGTGATTGTCGGCAGTAACACCGTGGTTGTGGATGGGGAGAAAATTTCACTCAGCGAGCCGCTCAAACGGCGGCGGGGAGCGATTATCGTGCCGGCGGATTTCACCGGTAAAGTGCTTCAGCGTCTGGCGAAGGCTCCCGGGGCGATGATCCGGCGGACGTTCACGGTCGTTGTCGATGCCGGGCATGGCGGTAAAGATCCTGGCGCCATGAGCCGGAACGGTACTAAGGAGAAGGACATTGTCATCGACATCGCCCGTCGTCTTAAGAAAGGTTTAGAAGAAA
>CAYHZK010000012.1:0-21424 GCA_964361085.1 uncultured Planctomycetales bacterium | reverse complement strand
TCTCCGCCGCCACGCGCTTCGCGTGGTTCCCCGGGATCGCGAACCCGATCCCCTGCGAGCCGCAGGAGGTTGAAAAAATGGCGACATTGATGGCGACAACCTCCCCGTTCAGATTAACCAGAGGCCCGCCGGAGTTCCCGGGATTGATCGCGGCATCGGTCTGAATGAGATCGGAATAATCGGAATCCCGTCGCGAGGTCCGCGGCAGCGCGCGATGCAGGGCGCTGATGACGCCGGTTGTCACCGTCGGCTGCGGATCATCCAGGATATGACCGAACGGGTTGCCGATGGCGACAACCCACTGCCCGATTCTAAGAGTTTCCGAATCGCCCAAGGGTGCCACCGGAAGATCGGGCGCCTCGATCTGGATCACGGCCAGGTCGGAACGGACATCCGTGCCTTTCAACTGAGCCAAAAATTTGCGGCCGTCCGCGAGGCTCACCGTGATCTTGTCCGCGCCATGCACGACGTGATCGTTGGTGAGAATGGACCCTTTCGCGTCGATGATGACACCGGAGCCCAGGCCTTGCAGTTTCTGTTCGTATTCGGGCTGTCCGCCAAAAAACTCGCCAAAAAACTGATTGAACGGATCGTCCTGAAACGGCGTGCCGAAATAACTGTATCTCGGGCGGTAATGTTCTGTCCGCTCGGTTTTAATGGAAACCACCGCCGGGCCGGTTGTTTTGGCAACCGTTTCAACGGCCGTCATGAGACTGGGTTCCCCGGCAAAAACCGTTTGTCCCGCTGGCAAGATGCCCGCGCCCATGACGCTCAAGAAAATGACAACGATAAAAAACATTTTTTTCATAAACGATGACCGGCGGGTGATGTTTTAATGATCACCCGCCCTGTCCCTCCCAATTACCTTTTGATCCCCAACTTTTCCAAAATCATTTTTTCAATCTTGTCCATGGTCTTGGGGTTGTCCTCCAGAAATTTCCTGACGCTGTCACGGCCCTGCCCCAGCTTTTCGTTCTCAAACGAAAACCAGGCGCCGGACTTCTGGATCACCTCGGATTTAACACCAGCGTCAAGGACGTCGCTTAGACGAGATATCCCTTCAGTAAACATAATTTCAAATTCGGCGTCGCGGAACGGCGCGGCCACTTTGTTCTTGATGATCTTGGCGCGGATCCGGTTGCCGACGATCTCCTCGCCTCTCTTGATCGACTCGATCCGGCGCAGGTCGATGCGCACCGAGGCGTAAAATTTAAGCGCGTTGCCGCCGGTAGTGGTCTCGGGGTTGCCGAACATGACGCCGATTTTCATGCGGATCTGGTTGATAAAAACGACACAGGTTTTGGATTTGCTGATCGCGCCGGTGAGTTTGCGCAAGGCCTGGGACATGAGTCTGGCCTGCAGCCCCATGTGCGAATCGCCCATCTCGCCTTCGATTTCCGCGCGGGGCGTTAAGGCGGCGACGGAGTCGATGACAACAAGGTCAACCGCGTTGGACCGAACCAGCGTCTCCGCGATTTCCAGGGCCTGCTCGCCGGTGTCGGGCTGGGAGATCAAAAGGTCTTCCAGCTTGACTCCGACGGTCTTGGCATAAGAAGAATCAAAGGCGTGCTCGGCGTCGATAAAGGCCGCGACGCCCCCCAGCTCCTGGACCTGCCGGATGACGCTTAACGTTAACGTGGTTTTGCCCGATGATTCCGGTCCGTAAATTTCAACGATGCGCCCTCTTGGGATTCCACCGATCCCCAGGGCCGAATCCAACGCCAGGGAGCCCGTCGAGATCGCGGCAATATCCAGGGGAACGCTGCCGTCCAGCTTCATAATCGAACCCTTGCCGAACTGTTTTTCGATCTGGGCCAGCGCCAGATCCAGGGCCTTCCGCTTGTTTTCCAAATCCGCTTTCTTCATCTCTGCTGTTTTCGCTTCCGACATGCTGTCCTCCTAAAAATTAAGTTTTAGAATCCCAAAAAATAAAAATCAACCACACCTATGGGGCCTGAGCGCGGACAACGTTGAGTAAAGGGTGGGGATTGACTAATAAATGATATTGTTAATGAGACGGGTGCGATTATACCTAAGCGGTGCGGGGTTGTCAACTGAAGCCACTGTTTTGAACAAACCCGATTTTCCAGATCAGCAGGCGTATCGTGAGATCACCGTTTTTTCGATACCGACAGATGGAAAAAGTTGCCCCGGGGCAACTTTTATGTCATTACTGGCACTTCGTAAAAAACTGTTTAATCTCCCCCATCAGGGCCGGCTTTTGCTGGATGATCACGTCGTAATGGGCCTTCGCTGCGGCGCAGTCACCTTTTTTTTGGTAGATGTTGGCGATGCGGAAACGGGCGTCCAGGCTGTCGGGCTGGTATTTGAGGACCTGGGTGTAGGAATCCAGGGCCTTATCGAGCTCGCCGGTTTCTTCGTAGACGTACCCTAAATTGAAGAGAGCGTCGACGTTGTAGTGGCAGAGTTTTAAGGCCTGCTGGAAAAATTGCTCGGCCTTGGGGTAATCTTTTTGGTTGAGATAAAACGTGGCCAGGTTATAGATGGTATTGGTGTCGTGAGGCCGGAGCGCCAGAGTTTCATAATAAGCGGCCTCGGCCTTTTCAAACTCTTTGCGCTGTTCGTAAATGGGGCCGGACTTTGTCAGGGCGAGGAACTGGACGGATTTCGGGTCGGCGAACTGGGGTTTAAACAAAAACAGGAAAAGGACAATCGTGCCCGCCGGGACAACGATCTGTTTCCATTGACGGGAATAGATCATGCTTGCCGCCCACGCCAAAACGTAAGCCTCAAAAAGGATCATGACCGGCACAACGGTCGCGCGGTGCCGTGTCGTCATAAAAAAAATCAACGTCGTTATCAGCTGGCTTATGATGATGAGGACAGGATAGAGGGCGGGTTTGCGGTCCCGCCAGGCCAGGAAGATCCCCCACAACGCCAGAGGGCAAATGAGGTAGTACGGATTAAAATCAAACCGCTGTTTCCAGTCCCGCTGCAGCAAGAGGTCAATGTCGTCGGCCTCTTCGCTTTCCGAAAGAAAAAGTTTCAGTTTGGCCGCGAGCAGGTTCAGGTAAGCGCCGGGGTTTTCCCTGATAAACGCCATGGCCTTCCGCTTCCAGAAATGAGAGACCTCGGCAGCCGTGACTTTCTTTTGCAGAAGGTTTTCAACAAAGATTCTTTGATCTTCGTCCTGCCCGGCGTGGGTCGGACGGATAAATTCAGGGTTTTCATAAACGCCGGTGGCGTCCGGGTTGTTGCCGGCAAAGAGGCTTAACCCGCTCTGAGCGCTGACAAAAACCCATTCCCCGCCGACAATCTTGTTGCGGAGCGTGACGCCGAACAAAACCGTGCCCGTCCCAAGAATAAACGCCAGCATAGTCACGATGACCTCCTGGCGTTTCACCTTCAGCCATCGCAAAAATAAAACGGCCCCAATGAGGGCCGTAAAAATCATAAATTTTCCGTCCCCCAGCGCCCCCAGTCCGGCGAGTACGCCAAGAATAAACCATTCACCTTTTTTAAGTGAGGCTTCCTGCGTGAGCGCGAGCAGAATGACGAGCGACATCGCGATCAACAGCGTGACCGGCATCATGAGCCAGTCATAGTAAATCATGAGGAAATTGCCCGCCATCAGAAGCGCGGCTGTCACAGCGACCCGCGTCGAAAATATCCGCGTGCCCAGCTGATAGAGCAAAACGCAATTTAACGATCCCAGCAGAAGATTGATGACCTGGACGGCCTCCCAATGCCCGAGGGTCAAACGATACAGCACGGCCAGATAATAGGGAAAAAGAGGTAGGCCGTAAAAAACCCGATCACCCAGCCAGTTCCCCCGCGCGATCTCCCGCGCCCAGTCCTGATAATAAAGCACATCGTCACCGGGATGGCCGTTGAAGAAATAATGTTCTTTCATCAAAAACAGATACGCCAAACGAACGGCAAAGGCCGTCAAAAAAATCGCGGCACCGATGAGGGCGTCATTTTGCGGGTTCCGCGGCTCAACGCGGCTCTGGGGCTTATTCTTCATGATGTTCCAGAAGTAATTTCGCCACGGCGACAGTGCTGATCGCCGCGGTGTCGACTTTGAGGACATGCTCGCCCAGCGAAACCGGGACGCATCCGGCCTTAAGCGCCGCCGCCAGTTCTCCGGGAGTGAAATCACCTTCCGGACCGATGAAGAAAATGACTTTGGTCCGGCCAGTCTGGACGCTAAAGGCATCAATCAAATTTTTACGCTCGCCGGCAAGGCACGGGATGAACGCGGCGCATGACGGCTCAAGTTGTTTGAGGACGTGATCGAACGATGCCGGAGGATGGATCTTGGGCACAATCGTCCGGCCGGACTGCTTGGCGGCATTAACGGCGACCGTCTGGAACCGTTTTTGTTTGCGCTCCCCTTTCTCCGCGTCCAGGCGGATTTCCGTCCGCTGTGTCAGCATAGGGATGATCTCTGCGACCCCGAGCTCGGTGCATTTCTCGATAATGAATTCAAACTTGGCTTTTTTAGGGATCGCGCAGGCCAGGACGACGGGGATCGAGGCGGATACAATTTTTTTGACCGGGGATGTTCTCGCGATTGTGACCGCGTCGGTCTCAACACGGATGATCTTCCCCTCAGCCTCCTCCCCTCGGCCGTTGAAGATCACAACGGAATCCCCGGCCTTAAGGCGCAGGACACGCCTTAAGTGATGAATTTCGTTTTTGTCGGCGATGGTGATCGTGTCGTGAAGAGGCTGAGTGGAAAGAAAACGATGCATGAATTTTGAAATGGTGGACCGAGGGGGGATCGAACCCCCGGCCTCCTGATTGCGAACCAGGCGCTCTCCCAAACTGAGCTATCGGCCCACGGTGCGAAATTTTGATAAATTTTATATCAGATTTTCAAAGAATTGTACAGGAGGAATTGCGATTGATGTCGCCTTCGATAACACCAGCAGCCGTATCCGGCCGCGAGCTCAATTGCCATTGCTGAGTATCGTGCCGTAAAAAAGGATAAAAATATTTATTTTCTCAAAATAAAACCGTCATAGCTGTTATACTTTGAGCATGAAAAACAGTTTGGCGTTGACCATCATGGAACTCCTGGTTGTGATCGTGATCATCGGTGTGATCTGTGCGTTTGCCATACCGAATTATCGCAAGACGCAACAACTGACTTATGAAAGGCAGGCTATTCAGGCCCTCGCCTTGATCCGCGAGGCTAGAAAACTCTATGTCGCCAGGACCGGAGCGGAAATGCCTTTACCGTTGAATAATATCCCAGACATTAATCAAGCCCTCAATATCAACATCGTCGAAGATAAAATAACGATTTACTGCAATGTTCCTGCCTATGCCGCCTACCAGTGCTGCGCGACAAGTTCTTTCGGCTGGTCACTGCATTTTGAAGCAGCCCATGACACCTGGCCTGAAGGCGTTATTCACTGCAGCACTGAGTTTGCCGGGGCAAACAACTGTCCCAGCTGCCCATCTTCGAGTTCCGGCTGCAGCCATCAATATTAATATCCGTGCCCTGGCGGGCTCACATGCGTCGAAATTGTATAATCGGGATTCGTAATGGGATGAGCCGCGACGGTGGTGTCGAAACGATTTGTCATCGAGATGTCGACGTATAATTTCTTAGTCGTGCTATCAAGAAAAAAATTGTATGTGAAGTCGCTTGTCTTGCCCAGTAAAACTGATTCATATCCGATCGAAGATAAAGTACAGTGCTCCGGGACGGGAGGTGTACAGCGGTCAATATCGTTTCCATCTTTATCGTAACAAACCCATGTGTCCCCGCTGAAGGTATTGGGGTCGTTATCGGTGTCGTGACGAAAGCATAAAAAGCCGGCTGCGCTGGACACTCCGGGATTAGAAGAATTCCCAACCGCTTTCATGGCATCATTGGTGATCCTCAACATGGCGGCCTGGGTTTGGATGGCAACAGCCGTATCTGCTGTCGCAGTTGCGCGAGAGCTCCGGACCGCAAGATCCACCGAGACCAACCCCACCATCATGATCCCCATCAGAACGCTGGCGATGATCAGCTCCGTCAGGGTCATAGCGTTTTTTCTGAAAAATATCGGCATAGTCATCCTCCCTACCGGCTCAGTCCCGGCGGGCTGATGCTGGACGCGAGACTGTATTCGGGGTTAGTCAGGGGATTCCTGGCCTGCGCGGGATTCGCGCGCGACGTCAACTGAATGTTGATGCGGTCAATCTGATTTTCGGGTGTCATCACCACCTCAAAAAAATTGGTATCCGTAACCGTCAGCCACTTCTTCTTTTGGGATGCGGCGACGGAGGAACAACCTGGCGGCGGAGAATCCAGATTCCAGCAGTTCCATAACGAGCCCGTTGTCGTTTCAGCTTCCCAGCAGGTCCATGTGTCGTCCAAAAAAAACTCAGGGCTGTACTTCCCCTGGGCATCGGCGACATCATGACGAAAACAGATCGTGTTGCTCCCGCCGCTGAATTGCTGAATTCCGGAATCCGTCTCATATCCGACCGTGAGGCCGGCATCCCGGCTGATTTTTGTCATGGCGGCCTGCACCTGGGCGGTTAGGAGGGCATCCTTCGAGGAGGATTGCCGCGAATGACGAACAGCCAAATCCACCGAGATAACGGCAATCATCACAATCCCGATCATAACAGTTGCGACAAGAAGTTCCGTGAGAGTAATCCCGGCTTCAAATATTTCATACATAGGACTTTCGCGTTTGGCGATCTGCTTCGTTGCAACCTCCGGTGCTCGCTCAACGTACTTGTCAGTACGCCTCGCGGAATTTATCCCGGAGCTTTCCTCGGGACTCCTCGGTTGCGCCTCGCATCTCATCCAAACGCGAAAGTCCTGAGACATATTCTTCACCTGCGATCCCCCCTCTACCACGTGACATTGAGCGTGACTTTTCTGGCCCCGGTACCGTCGGGATCGGGTTCCACGATGTAGGTGGGGGTATAGCTGATCCCGTCCACGACAATCGCGTTTAACGCGTACGGGCTGCCGGACGGATCAAGACTGCCGCCGCTCCAGGTCAGGGCGCTGACCTCGGTCCGCATGTCGTCGAGGATTCTTTTTCCGACAAACGCGGCCGTCACTTCCTGGCTTGATTCCGTGGCCGGGCTGCGCAAGGCCGAGATCGTCGCGAAAATCCCGGCGACAGCCAGGGTAAAAATAACCGCCGACACGATGACTTCGACAATGGTAAACCCGTCGGCCGGGTGATATCTCCTGATGTCTCCAAAAACCTTCATAGCGATTCCCCTCGCGGTTGTCCGCCCTTCAACTTCAAGGACAGGCGCCGGACGTGCAGTCCGGGTTTGTGGCGGTTAAGGCCTCCTCCGTCACCGTGACGGTAAAAGCGGCAGCGCCGCTTCGGACCGCCGTGCAGGTGAATGTCGTTCCGTTCGTCCCGGCGCAACTGTACGTCATTCCGTTTTCAATGACATTAAGACCCAGATTCGAGTTGATGCTGCTCACATTATAAGAACTGCCGTTGGGCGGCCAATAACCGCCGGTTTTTGCGAAATAAATGTGATTGGAGGCATGGATCGCCGAAAGTTGCATGATGGCGTCCCGCTCATGGGCCTGCTCGATGGATTTTGTAAAATTTGGGATCGCAAACCCCGCGATCGCGCCTAAGATCACGATCACGACCATGATCTCCATGATTGTAAAGGCTTTTCTATTGCTCCGCGACATGGCTGCCTTTCTGTTTTGCCTTCTGCTGCGAAATAAAATACGCACGTTAATATCCCAACCGCGCGCACAATCCGGATGCTCCGCCGGTGCAGGTGATAGCACCCGTGTCGGAAAGTTGAAGCGTGTACGATCCTGTTCGCGTGATCTGCGCGATCGGGCTCGCGCTGCTGACCGCCGGGCTGCCGAAGTTGCTGGACGGCCGAAACTCGATATCCAGCTGCGATAACGTGTTTGTATAACTCCCGCCGTTGTCCAAGGCGAAACGCTTTTGAGCGCCAAAGATCGCCAAAAGGATTTGCTCCCCTTCCGCGGCGCGGAACTTTTCAATGGTGGCATTATACTTCGGCAGCGCCACGGCAGCAATCACGGACAGGATAATCAAAACAACGATCATTTCAGCCAGAGTGAATGCCGCCCGCCTTTTTTTTGTCATCTGCGATCCCATGGAAGACATCTTCCGATTAAAAGGACCGAAGCAACACCGGAAAAGCTATTGAATTTCTCCCCGATGTTGCTTCGGTCAACCCTTTAACTCAAAGCACAATGCTGTCAACCACGGATTATTGGATCCCGACGAATTTACCAGTACCGGCACGGGTGACGGTCGTCGCAGACTGGGTCAACGCGATCGTGGATGTCCCATCACCGCCGTCGATCGCGTTACGCGTAGAGGTGATCACATAGCCCGTAGCGCTTTGGCCGGCCAACGAATACGTAAAGTGGGCATTCGGAGCGGTGCCGGGGTTTTCTATATCGAGATTCACAAGGGCGCAGTTGACATAGGTGCCGTTTCTCTGCAAATAGCAGCGTTCCATGGCCTGACGTACGGCTGTAATCGAGGTTAAGGCCTCGGTGCTTCTTGAAAATTCGACCGTGCTGAAGAATCTCGGCAAGGCCAAACTGGCCAGGACGCCGACGATGATGATGACGATGATGATTTCCAGCAGTGTAAAACCGCTTCTATTATTCTTAAGGTTCATTGATATCTCCTCATGTATTTTTCTGTTTTTTACTGTTCGCCTGATTTGACCGTTTGACCTGCACCTTCACGCTTTCCCTAAACTGACATCCCTCCTTCGCGGGTTAATGGGTTTTCCCACCTTAGGGTGGCTTAAAAATAAAAAAGCCTATTCTTCGTCTTCCATAGAATAGGCGCTTGATACAGATGCTCGTTGTGTTGATGTTTTATTGGCAACTGGCTATCCCGAACAACGCTGATACTGCGCGTGTCGGGACCCTATAGCTTTGCGCCCTACCCTTACGGATAGTTTACCTTTTTCAATACATCGAAAGAACGGGTTCAGGAACTAGTGAAAGTATTCCACATACCCCCAGGCTTTGTCAAGGCAGGTCACGACAAATTATCAAAAGAAAACGCTTTCACACCCTTATTTTAGAAAATTCTTGCCATCGCCATCGATCACTGCTCTCACAGTTTCCGCCAACGCGTCGAAGTGATACTGTTCCAAGACGGCGATCTTTTGGAGGGCCCTCTCTTTGTTCCCGTCGGCGAGATATGATTTGATAATGACCTTGCTGTAATCCAGGGCATGCGACTCCTGCGGCT
The DNA here is from genome assembly GCA_964361085.1 of uncultured Planctomycetales bacterium. Lineage (GTDB taxonomy): Bacteria > Omnitrophota > Gorgyraeia > Zapsychrales > JANLHA01 > CAYHZK01. Next base: position 12,212 of record CAYHZK010000012.1, on the reverse strand, counting down.
CGAGGGCGATGAGCTTTTGAAAAAAAACCGAGCACTGATCCCACTGATTCAAATGAAAGTATAGATAAGCCAGCTGATGGATATAATCCTTGTCGACAGGGACGATTTCATAAGCCCTGAGCGCATACGGTAAGGCAGATCGATAATCCAACTGGTGCGTATAAAGATAACTGATTGAAATATAGCCTCTCGAGAATTGGGGATCCAGGGCGACGGCTTTTTGAAAAAATTCTTTGGCCTGATCATAATCCTTACGGTTCGCCAGAACAGCCCCCAGGTTGGCGTAAGGCCGGGGTTTGCGCGGGGACTTGCGAACCGTGTCTTGCCACAGCAATTCCTCATTTCGCCAAATGGTGTTTCGCTGCCAGGTTAAGAGCCCCAAGGCCAGAATCAAGACCACGGATATCCATATTTTTTGTCTGGGATTCCTGACACAAAAACAGATCACCAAGGCTGTCATTAACGCCATACTCACGCTGGCCAGGTAAAGTCTGTATTCGGCAATGACGTGTCCGATCGGAATGATGCTGGATTCGACACTCAAAACCAGAAAAAACCAAAGGATGCAGAATGACAGGACCGGGAATCGTCTATAAACGGCGATGGCCGTCACAAGAATGGCTAAGAGCAAAATGGCAGAAAAAAATGTCCCCGGCTCAAACAGGGAATGCGAGACGGGATAATCGTAGTCAATGTTCTGTCTCAGCGGGACAAACAAAAGCCTCAGGTAAGTCCGCAGGACATTCAATTCCGTCAAAAAGTATTCCATACGGGAATGCGGCCAGCCGGCGGCACGGGTGATGTCGACCTGCTGATCGAGCTGCTGATATGAATCTTTTTCAAAGGTGACGTGAAGGTCCGCGATTTTAGCGGTTCCAAGCGTACTGTAATCTGTCTTCAACAGCGTCAGGGGGATAATCACTAAAGAGAGAAGAAACGGCAGGACATATAAAAACCTCCGGCTACGGGAGTCTTTGCATTGGCCGAACAGCATGACCTCCAAAAGCAGCACCATCAGGGGAAGCGTGACTGTGAATTCCTTGCAGAACATGGCCGCCCACGTTGTCAGCAGTGCGCCAAGGAGGTATTCTTTTTTGTGTGAAATGCGGGCCTTAAGATAGAGAGTCAATGTGCTCAGATAAAAAAGGCTCGCCAGGAGCACAAAACGCTGCGTAATAAAATTGACAGCCTCGGTCTGGATGGGATGAACGGCAAAAATAAGACCGGCCAGGGCCGAGACATGCCAGCCTACGTCTGACGAATATTGTTTGGCCAGAGCGGGCGTTTTGAAAAATAATCTGCAGAAACGAAAAACGACAACCGCGGTCAAAGAGTGGATGACCACATTGACCAGACGATAACTGAACGGGTCCAATCCACCCAGCACATAATTCAGCGCAAACGTGAGTCCCACCAAAAACCGCGTATTAAAAGCAGTCCATATCCCCGGGATATTCAGGATGTTTTTATCATTGAACTTGTCGGCAATTGTGATTTTATCGTCAAAATGAAAATAGGGGGCGTCGACCGAAGGGACGTACAACCCAAGCCCAACGGTCAACAGCGCAACGATCATCAATCCGTTGCGCTCGGCTGAGAAAATTTTCATCAGATTTACCTTGCCCCGCCCAGTTGGGCGATGTTGAACATGGGGAGGAACATGGCCAGGACGATGACCCCAATCACCGCCCCCATAAAAACGAGCATAAACGGTTCAATCAGGGTCCCGAAACGCTTCATGAATGTCTCGACGGAGGATTGATAGAACTGGGCCACATGCCGGAGCATTTTACTCAGCTCGCCGGTTTCCTCCCCGACCGCGATCATCTGGGTGCACATGGAAGGGAAAAACTTGCTGCGCTGCATCGGGGCGACAAGGAGTTCCCCCTGACGGACACTTTCCTTGATGTCGTTAATGACCTGGGCGCAGATCGAATTATCGACCAGGCGCTGTGTGATGTCCAGGGCATAGAGAATGGGGACCCCGCTGTCCACCAGAATGGACATCTGCGACGAAAAGCGCTCGATGACGATCAGTTTGAAAATATTTCCGAAGACCGGCATTCCAAAAAGAAAATTCTCCGTGTGCATCCGGCCGGCGGTTGTCTTGGACCATTGCCTGAAAAGGAAGAACAGGACAACGGTCCCGCCGATCAAATAAAGGATATTGTTTTTGATGAAACGGAATGACGCCAAAAGGATTTTCGTGATGAGCGGCAGATCGACCCCCATGCTGTCGAAAATGCTTTCAAACCGGGGGCCGACAAAGAGGGCGAAAAAAGAAACCGCGCCGATACAAATGACAAACAGGATGACCGGGTACATGATCGCGGAGGTGATCGTCGTCTTGAAATTTTCCTGTTGTTCGAGATAGAACGCCAGCTTTTTGAGAACCATGGGCATGGTCCCGGACGCCTCGCCGACCTCGACGAGACTGATCCACAGCTGGTTGAAAACCTTAGGATGACTGGCCAGGGCCTCGCTCAAAGAACTCCCCTGCTCGACGTCCCGGTTGACTTTCGACAGCACCGCGTACAATTTGGCGCTTTCCACCTGGTCGGCGATAACCTCAAGACTCCGCAGGATGGTCACTCCGGATTCCATCATCGTGGTCAGCTGCTGGGCGAAATTGAGGAGATCCCTCAGCTTGATCCCCTGGTGGGTGAACTTGCGGACTTTTTTCTCCGCGACAACCTTTTCAAGGAGATGGGTGTGCTCTTCAACCGTCAGGATAAAATATCCCTGATGGTGCAGCTGCTGCACCAGGCTGTTTTTGTCAAAGGCTTCGGTGTCGGCGGTGACCGTTTTGCCCGACGCATCTTTTACGACGTATTTAAACCGCGGCAAAGTTTTCTCCTTTGAGTTGAGGGCTGAAATTACGAAGTGGTCACGCTGAGGATTTCGTCGAAACTGGTGATCCCGGCTTCCACCTTCTTGATCCCGTCTTCAAACAACGTATCCATCCCGTTTTTGCGGGCGGCGTCATGGATTTCTCGATAACCCGCTTTGTGCGAAATCAGCTCCCGGATTTTATCGTCCACGACCATCGCCTCGGTGACGACGAGACGCCCTTTGTATCCCGTGTGATTGCATTCCTCGCACCCGGCCGCTTTATAAATGAGATCGCTTTTGAATTTGATCCCGCCCAAAAGATCGGGGTTCGGTTCAATCGGCTCCTTGCACTTGGGGCAGAGCCGCCGGGCCAGCCTCTGCGCGACGATCATCGCCAGCGAGGGGGTCAGGAGATACGACTCAATCCCGATGTCCATCAGCCTCGTGATGGCGGAGGCGGAATCGTTGGTGTGCAGGGTGCTCAAAACAAAGTGTCCGGTCAGGGCCGCGCGGACACAGATCTGGGCTGTCTCGATATCGCGGACCTCCCCGACCATGATGATATCGGGGTCCTGCCGCAAAAAGGCGCGCAGCACCGACGCGAAGGTCAATCCGATGTCGGGGCGGACGGCGACCTGGTTGATCCCGTCGATTTTGAATTCCACGGGGTCCTCGGCGGTCACGACATTTTTCCGGGGGTCCAGGGTCTCATTCAGAGCGGCGTAAAGGGTCGTGGATTTTCCACTCCCCGTCGGTCCGGTCACGAAAAAAAGCCCGTAAGGCCGTTTCAGGGCCTTGCGGATCCGCTCCATCTGGATATCCGAAAAGCCCAGGTTTTCCAGCCTCAGAGGAACAGCGGCCTTGTCCAGAATACGCATAACGACCTTTTCACCCCACACCGTCGGGACCGTCGAAATGCGCAGGTCAACGGTGCGGTCGTCCATCTTAAACCCTATCGCCCCGTCCTGGGGAAGGCGTTTTTCAGCGATATCAAGTTTGGCCAAAATTTTAAGGCGCGAAACAATCGGGAGCAGCAGATGTTTTGCCGGCGGCGGGATCTGATAAAGCGATCCGTCGATCCGGTAGCGCAGATTGATTTTGTCTTTGTAAGGCTCGATATGGATGTCGCTGCCCCGCTGTTCAATGGCCTGCCGGATGATGAGGTCGACCAGTTTGATGACGGGCGGCTCCTCCGCCTTTTCGATCAATTCGTTGAGATTATTATCCTGCAGGCCGACTTTAGGCTCGCTCGGCGCAGGCGGTTCGGTCTCGGGAGCCTCTAAAGTCACCGTCGCCGGAGGCTGCTGGGAAAAGGGAACGGACCGCGCCAGCGTATAAAAATCCTGGATCACCGACATCAGATCCGCCCTCGTGCCCAAAACCAGTTTCAAATCGCAGCCCGTGATCATCTTGAGGTTATCCAGCATCAGAAGGTCCAGCGGGTCCTCGATCGCGCAGGTGAGAACATTCTCCGCCTTCGAAAGCGGCAAAACAAGATTGGTCTTTGCGAACTCGTAAGGGACAACCTTTTCCAGTCCCTGATCCATGCGGGGCTTCAACAGATTGTTTTGCTGAGTGGCATGAGGAAGATTGAGCTGGGCGCCGAGGGCCGCGACAATATCCTCTTCGGTCAAGGCCCCCTGCCTGATCAGGATCTCGCCGATACGGCCCTGCTCTTTTTTTTGAATCTTGATGGCCTCCCGCATCTGATCTTCCGTGATGAGGCCATGCTGAATCAAAATCTCGCCTAATTTCAAATGAGCCATGTTCAGAGCTTCTTATGATTCAAAATTGACATTTCTTTTTCAACGGCCTGCAGCTGATCGGTTGGAACGTCCTGCTCCCGGATGAGAGCGGCGGGGTTGACGCCGGCGGTTTCCAGCAGCCCTTCGTCGAGGATATGCGGCGTGATAAAAATGATCAATTCCCGTTCTTTGATGCTCGAATCGGTATGGCGAAAGGCCTGTCCCAGAATCGGGATATCCCCGAGGATGGGAAATTTGGTGACCGTCTTTGTGCTGTCGTCGCGCATCAAACCGCCGATGACAATGGTGTCTCCGCTTGGGACCCGTAGGATCGACTGGGAACCGCGCTCTTCGGGATCCTTGAAAGAATTGCCGCTGAAGGTCGCCCCTGTGCGCGCGAGGATCACCTTCGGGACAACCGCCATGGTGATCTCACCGTTGAGGAGATCGACTTGCGGGGTGACGGTCAGAAAGACGCCGGTTTCTTCACGCTCGGCTTCGACGGACGAGGTGGCCAGGTTCTGGGACGAGCTGGTCTGGGATTTGATCCCGATGGCCTCTTTGGTCGCGATCTTGATCTGCGCGGGTTCATTGCTCAACGTCATAATCCGCGGCCGCGCCAGATTTTTTGTGTCGGTCTGGATCCGCAAAAACTGCAGTGTCGCCGAAAGCCCGCTGGCGTTGATGGTGCCGACACGATATTCGGGATTGGCGAAACTATATCCTTTCCGCAGGAGGTCGTTCTGGTTCCAGGGATAAACATGGTCGCGCTGGCCGCCGGTGAAGGTGAGCGGCGTGTCCCCGGGCTTGACGCCGATTTTATCCGCCGTCTCCTTGGACACCTCGAGCATTTCCACTTCAATGAGAACCTGCGGGACCGGCGCGTCCAATTTGGAAATCGCCAGTTCGATCTGGGAAAAATTGCCCGCGATATCCGTGACGGTCAGGCTGTTGGTCCTCGGGTCCTCGACGATCTTGCCGCGGGGCGTCAGCACCCCCTTCATGGCGGCGAGGATCCCGACCGTTTCGGCTTCGTCTTCCGTTTCAATCGTGTTGGTGTTGTCTTCATCGACCTTATAAGAAATCCTCAAGGTCTTTTTGATCTTGGCGCTGCTGACGGTGGCGTGCTTGAGCTGATAAACGCGGGTCATCAGTTCCACGTCGGGTTTGGTCAGCTGCTTGACGATGAAAATATTGCTGTTGGGCTGCAATTCATATGTCAGGTTGTTGGCCCGCAGGACCTGCTCCAAGGCCTGCTCCACGGGCACACTGTTAAAATAGACGGTGACCTTTTTTGTGCTGAGACCTTCCGCGGTGATCAGATTCAAATTGGTCTGCTGGGAAAAAATCTTCAAAACGTCGGTGAGGTTGGCCTCCTGAAAATCCATGGAAATTTTTTTGGAATGCTGGGGATATAAAAACGGACTGGATGTGTCGACGTGGATCTCGGCAAAGGCGTTCATCCCGGACAGAGCGATACCGCAAAGGCTTAACGTTACAATGATAATCCGTCGCATACGATCTCCTCTCATTAACAGCATTTTATGATGCCCGGTCTCCTCGTCATCTCAGGCCCGGCGGAGGAGGCGCTCTCCGGAGGTCTTCGGGTTCTCCGGCGCCGGCAGCGTCTTTTGCTCCTGGAACCCAGGGTTTGAGCAGCATGATTTCGGCTCCCAGTCTGACCTGGATCCCGTCCCTGGAAATGCTTTCGACAGACCAGGCGTTAACCCGGTCGCCGATGCTGACGATTTGACCGTTGATAATGGCCTGGGGACGCTTGGTATTCCAGACCAGCCCGGAAACAACGAATTGGGGCGGCAGTTGTTTTGGTAACGATTGCGCCGGGGCCTGCGGCGACCCGGAAGCGGAAGGCGCTGCCGTTCTTGCCTGCGGCGGCGGCGTTTCAATTTTGGGTTCCCTGGGAATTTGCGGGAGAAAAGGATTCTTCAAAGAAAGGGCGACCCGCTCCTCCTCGGGCAACGCCTCCATTTTCATGGCATCGACCTTGTTGAGGGTTTCCTTGAGGATGTCGCGGCCCTGGGACACCTGGGCAAAAAGCGGGGCGTCCCACGCCAGCAGAAAAGAAATCAAAAGAATGGTTCTCATTTTCATTGTTTGAAGTTGACAGCCGCGATTTCAAGCCTGACATTGAGCCAGAGATCGTCGGGAGCGGCCGTCTCCCCCCGCCGGCGCATCGCCCCCTGGCTGCGAGGCCCCATGCTGCCCGCCCAGGTGTCGATCCTGATGGCGTATTTTGAATTTTCAACGTCGTGGACGAAAAGCCAGACGTCCTTGTATTCTTTCGCGGCGATATCGATCACAACACCCGTCAGGTCATAAAAGGCGTCGCTCTGGCTTTTGGCCGGAGAAAACGATTCGATCTGGATATCCCGGGCCGCGGCAAAATCCGTGAGTTTTTCGATCAGCTTGTTTTCGGTGATCTTCTCCGGCAGGTTCGCCAAAAACTGATTGAACTCTTCCTGCGTGCTGTTGTAGCCCGCAATGGCCTTGATTTTCTCCTCGATTTTTTTGATCTCCGCGCGCAGCGACTGCCCCTCGACGCCGGCCCTGGAAAACAGATGGAGACAAACCGCGACAGCCGCGACGCCAATCAAAAGACTGACCGCCAGCTCCGGTTTTTTCCGGATGTCCTGCAGGAGTTTTTTATAGTCGACTCTCTTGAGGTCTTTGATGTCGAGTTTGCTGAGTTCTACGAGATCCATACGAAACCGGTTATCCTTTTATTTGCACGTGATCTTGAAATAGGTCACCTGATGATTGCCGATCGTGTCCTGCTTGACGGCGGCCAGATCGATATCGCGAAAAGACTTCGTGAAATCTTCCGTTTTTTTGAGCGTGGTCACGAAATTATTGACCTGGCGGAATTGTTCGGTCGTGTTGGGAAGATAGATGTAACCGTCGAGGGTGAGCGACAGATGGGATGTCTTTTTCGGCCCGGCGTCGGAGTTGACGACGGCATCGTAGTATTCGATGTTCAAACTGCTGAGCCAGGCCCCCGGCGGCAGCAAATCGGGAACCCGCTGAAGATAAAACCCGACATCACTTTTGGCCCGCACGTCCTTATACTGCGCCAGTTTGCCGGCGATGCCGGTTTTGAGTTCGTCGATCTTGACGGCCGTCGACGACTCAAAGATCCCCTGATTGCCTTTCAACTGCGCAAAGCGTTTTTTATCATCGGCGTTGCGCCAGTTGATGATGCTGACCGTCCCGGCGACGGCAAAAATCGAAAGCAGAACGACGCCGGCGAGTATTTTATAATTTTTTAAAGTTTCAAGATACTCGAGGGATTGGGGCGGCTTGGCGGAAAGGTCAAAATTCCTGGTCGAGACCGCTTTGTCCCTGATCGCCGCCCCGCACGCGGCAAGAAAACCCGGCTCGCTGACGCTCCCGGTTTTCAGGATCTTCGAAACCGCGTGCGCGGAACCGTGGGCCTTGAATTCCTCGGCCAGTCCTTTGGACAGCGCCGTCAATTCCGTCGCGGACAAAACGACAATGCGGTTGATCTGACTCTGGGCGTTCTGCCTTTGATGAAAGTTGACCGAGACGCGCAGTTCATTGAACAACTTTGTATTGACCGCCTCCCCGCCGTCTTGCTCAAACGGAGTCTGAAATTCCCGGACAAACTGAACAATATCTTTTTCAACAATGACGATTTGGCCGCCGTCCTTCTCGAATTCCAAAATCGCGGTGCAGTCATTATGCGGGATCTGTCCATTTTTTTGCAACAAACGGGCGAGGCTCACCGAGGCCGGCTCGATGTTCTCAACCTCGAGACCGGCTTGCTGCAGGATGTTGATTTGTTTCTCAAGGACGTTTTTCCGGACCGCCACAAACAGGATCCTCAAATTCTTCTGTTCATTCTCGGTAAAAGGAACGGCGTGAAACGTATAAACAAGATCTTCGAGGCTGATGGGGATGTACTTCGTCACCTCAAAATCAACGACATTTTTGACTTCCGCAGGCTGCATGAAGGGAATCACAAAAGAGCGGTAGATCAAATCTTTGGCCGCGACGGCAAGATTAACTTTTTTGCTTGCGAATTGCCCGTCGCGAACGGCCTTCTGGATCAGGGCGCTGAAACGCAGGCTCTCAGGAATTTTCTGCCCCGTCTCCGGGCCCAGGGATGTATCGAAACGGACCTGGACGTTCGTTTCGGGCTGCCCTCTGGCCGCTTCGACAAAATAAAAGGCCTCCTTGCCCCAATAAAGCCCCAGCTGTTTCTTGTCCATACGGCGAGACGCTTTCTCTAGTGTCGTAAAAAAATTTAATACGAATTTGAAAATATTATAGGGGATGGCGAGAGGATGACAAAGACAATTTACAAAAATATTAGGGCGTGCTGACTGTCATTTGGACTTGATTCGCGGCATTGGGACAGGTGGGGCACACCGTTTCGTTGCGGATGATGGAATAGGTTTTGCTTCCGACGGCGACTGATGTGGGCGTGCTCCCGGTTCCGTCGATCTTGCGCTGATAATCCTGATAAAAAATCCCGGTGGCCAGCTGTTCAGCCTGGATCGTTTCAACGACGGAGCTCCCGGTCGTGACCTGGCTGACATTAAGACTCATGATCCCGACCGAGATCACAGCCAGGATGATGACCGCGATGATAACGGTGACTAAAACAACGCCTCGATTATTCATAAGACTCTCTTTCCCGCGGCGGGTTTGTCCTCGCCGGCAATCAGGCTGTGGCAACGGGGGCAGGCTTTGACATTTTGGCCCAGGACGTCAAAGAAAATATACGTGCAATAAGGACATTGTTCAAAATTTTCATCCCCTCCCGGGGACTCCCGGTCCTGGAAGCAATTATAAAATATCCATTTCCATAAAACAAGCACCGGGATGAAAGATGCGAGCACCGTAACGGCCGCGGCAAAGTCTATCGCGATCATGGCGGATATAACCCCAGCGGTTTGTGCTGCGGCGGTGTCGGGTCAATTCCCAATTGTCGCAGCATGTCCTCCGGATCATGAGGCGCGGTGTCTTCCTGACGGCTGAAATCGGGTTTAAAAAATTTGAGCCTCTGCTCTTGAACGCCGCGCGACAGGGCCGGTTTGTCGACGGTTGTCAGCGTCCTGGGATCGATCCGGCTGTCCCGGGAAGCGCCTGGAATGCCCGGACGCTGTCGGGCTGCCGAAGGAGCGGGCATGGAGGAGAAGTCGACCTTATCAAGGATGGATCCCAAAAAAATCAATTCCGGGGCGCGGGGGCCGGATGGAGCCGGGAACGTAAAAACAACGCCATAAAACAAAAGCGCGTGCCCGGCAACCGAGAGAAATAATCCTCGACGTTCCCATGCCCCCGGGCTTTGTTTTTCTGAAATATTTTGCCGGCGCCGCATGTCTATTGTTCCGATGTTGTGGCGATATTGACCCGCTCCAGTCCAAGGTCCCGGCCAAGATCCCAGACGTCGATGACGCGCCCGACCGAAGACCGGCGATCGGCCTTGATCAGAAGCGGCCGGTTTTGTGTCGAGGATCCGGACAAAACCGCCCTCAATTCCTTGATGGTCACCACCTCCCCGTTGAGGGTCATCACATCCTCGCTGGTGATGGTGACGACAAAATTTTCTTCCCGGATCGTGTCGCTCGTCACCGCCTTCGGCAGCCGGACAGTGGCGGCCGACGGGACAACCAGGGATGAGAAAATAATGAAAAAAATCATAAGCAGGAATATGACATCGATGAACGGGGCGATCATGATGGGACTCAAGCCATGATAAGGTGTGAGCGAACGCTTGAATTTCATTTAGTCATTCAAAGACTCAGTCTGAACGGCGCGGGACTCGCTGAAACGGCAAAGAAAGTTGAGCAATTCGCCGGCGGCCCGCTCCATATCCAGGATATAGCCATTGATACGGTTGACCAGATAATTGTAGGAGACGTAGGCGGGGATCGCGACGATGAGCCCCGCAATCGTTGTGATCAGGGCTTCCCAAATCCCGGCGGCGAGGTCACCGGCCGCAACCGGGTTCAAGGATGTGGAGCGAACTTGAATCGCGTGAAAAACGCCGGCTAAGCCCGTCACCGTTCCCAACAACCCCAAAAGCGGCGCGACATGGGCGATGGTGGCGAGAGCCGGCAGGCGATGTTCCAGCTTCGGGATTTCGAACGAGCTGGCCTCCTCGATCGCCGCCCTGATCTCCTCCCGCGAAGAACCCAATTTTAAAACACCGGCCTTAAAAATTTTTGCAATCGGCGAGGGATCGCTGCGGCAAAGATCGGCCACCTCTTTGATCTGATTATTTTTGACCCGCTCAAAAATCTCTGTCTTGAGTTTGTGAACATCGGTCTGAATACCGGCGAGATAAAAAAACTTCGCCGTCACAATCCCGACGGCGGCAACGGAGCAGATGATGATGGGGATCATGACCGGACCGCCGGCCATGACAGCCTTAAAAAAACTCATTTCTCCAATGCCCATGACGGCCTCCTTTACTTAATATGATCCTTGATCCAGTCGATGCGTTCCTGGGCGTATTTTGATTCTTCGCTGTTGGAGGCGATCACCTTATCGTAAACGGCTGCCGCCTCATCCCACTGCGCCGTGTCCTCAAAAATCCGTCCGATCCGCAGATACGCCTTGATCAGCCAGGTTTGCTCTTTCGGATAGAGATAAGGAATCTTCAAGTAAGCCTCCACGGCCTTATCGGGATTGCGGAGCTGTTCATAACTGTCGGCGATATGAAACTGCAATTCCGCCGCGGCGGCCTTGTCGAGGGGCGGAACCGAGGACAGGGCCTGTTCATGCGCCGCGATGGCTTTCTCAAAATCTTTGTTATCCTTATAAATCGCCGCGATGCGGCTGTAAGCCTCTTTCTTAAATTCCGGCGCGCCCTGGATGATGTTCAGATATGTCGCGACCGCGGCCTGAGGGTCGCTCTCTTTTGAAAAAATATCCGCGATCGCCAGCCTGGCCCTGGCGGTGATCTCCTTGTCCCCGGGATCATCGATCAGCTTGTAATAGTTGAGCGCCTGGTCGGGCTGCCCTGCGGTTTCATAACATTGACCGAGGTTGTAATAAACCAGGTTGCGTTTGTCGCTGTTTAAAAAACCGCTTAAAAATTTTTGATAGGCCTTGATCGCCTCGTCCGGCCGGCTCTGCTCGAGAAAATAATCCCCCAGCCAGAGCAGCGCGTCCTGGGCCGCCTCGCTGGCCGGATAATTCTCGGAGATGCGCCAGAATTTCTCGACGGCCTCAGAGGGTTTTTGCAGACCGAAGAGCGATTTTGCCGCGTACAGTTCCGACATATGCACCATGGCCGTCTGCTGCGGAAAACCGTTCACAATCTTCTGAAAAAAGTCCAGCGCGGTTTCATAGTGATTCAGATTAAAATGGGCCAGGGCAAGGATATAGCCGGCCTCGGCGATGAACGTCTGCGACTCGCCCGGATTTTTGAGATAGTCGTCGCTGTGCTTGATCGTCTGGGCCCAGTCCTCCTTTTTGAAATACGCAAGACCGAGATAATATTTCACCTCGGGAAGATATTTGCTCGTTGGGAAATTGGCCTGGAGGCTCTGAAACGAAAGGGTCGCCGCCTCGATTTTATTGGATTTCAAAAGGGCGATCCCCTGACGGAACTGGGCGTAATCGGCATAAATGCTGTCGGGA
>CAYHZK010000011.1:2876-21458 GCA_964361085.1 uncultured Planctomycetales bacterium | reverse complement strand
CTGCCGACTTGAGGCGATAATCACCGCTAAGATCAATCACGCGCTTGCCGGCCTTCAGAAGCCTGGGCGTAATAACCATGGAAGCCGTGTGCGGGACCGCCAGGAAAACAACATCGCAGAGATCAATGGCTTTCTTGACTTCAAACTTTTCACAATATAAAGATGTCCGGCCGTTGAGTTGCGGCCAGATGGCGCTGACCGCTCCTTCGGTGCTCTGGGCACTGACATACGTCAGGCGGACCTGTGGATGTTTTAAAAGGATTTCAAGAGCCACACAGCCCGAATAGCCGCTGATCCCGACGATCCCAACCCGAACCATGACATCTCCCGCTGTAAAAAGAATGGCTAATCTTAAATTAAAAAACCTATCTCGTCAACTCATTTATCGAGGGAGATAGGTTTTTTGGGACTTACAAAATTGATAATGATTACAAATCTTTTAGCGCTTAACCCACTGGAATTTCTTCCTTGCTCCCTTCTGCCCCGGCTTCTTTCTTTCCTTCATTCTGGGGTCACGTCTTAAACATTCAGCCTTACGCAAGGCGGGTTTTGCCTCTTCATCAAAATGCACCAGAGCGCGGGACAGACCCAAGCGGAACGCTCCCGCCTGGCCGGACATCCCACCACCGCTTAAAATGACATCGACATCAAATTTATTTTCGGTATTTGTCAGTTTGAAAGGTTCCATGATGATAATCCGGTCCGTCTCCCGGACAAAATATTGTTCAAAGGGACGGTTGTTCACAACAACTTTACCTGTGCCAGGCGTCAAGTTGACCCGGGCCACGGAACATTTACGTCGGCCTGTAGCGGCATATTTAACGATTTCAACCATTTCAGAAAATCCTCCCAAATTAAACTGCAACGGAAACAGGATTTTGCGCCTGATGAGGATGCTGATCACCGGCATAGACGCGCAAACGAGTGCGAGTGAGATTCCCTAACGCCCCCTTGGGGATCATCCGACTCACGGCCAAACGCATGGCCTCCGTAGGGGCCTTGGTCATCAGATCTTCCAGGGTGACTTGCCGCAACCCAGACGGATAACCGGAGTAACGGGCGTAAATTTTTTGCTTTAACTTGCGGCCGGTCACACGAATTTTCCCGGCATTGACGATGACGACGAGATCGCCGCTATCCAAATTGGGCGTGAACGTGACTTTATGCTTGCCGCGTAACAGCGCGGCGGCCTTGGCGGCGACCCGGCCTAAAATCTTGTCTCCGGCGTCAATCAGGTAACACTTGCGCTCGACCTGGCCGGCTTTCGGGATATACGTTTTGCTGATTTTTATCATGTGATTTCCTGACGGATGATATTTCTTTCAAAAAGTTTTTAAAGTATAACTTTTATCCTCATCCTTGTCAACGTTTATTTTTCAAAATCTTGTTAAAATTACTGTTAATACCGCACGCGCAACAGACACAATCCCTTGGCTGGGGCGGTCATGCCGGCGGCTAGGCGGCTTTTCTCTTTTAAAATACCGGCCATACTTCCCGGCGGGAGCTTGCCGGAGCCGATGGCCAGCAACGTCCCGACGATGTTGCGCACCATTTTATAAAGAAAGCCGTTCGCTTCAATATCGAGATGAAAACAATCCCCCTGCCGCCGGATCGAAAAAGCGTAAACGGTGCGGATCGTGTTTTTATCCGCCGGATCCATCTTCAAATGCGGATCGCTCGCCATGAAAGAGCGAAAATCCCTGCGCCCGACGAGCGTTGTGGCCTCACGTCGCATGAGCGCCACATTCAGACGATACGGAATATGAAGACAGAAGTCCCGCTGCAGCGCGCTTCGTGACGAACGGTAAAGGATCGTATAGCGATAAGTCTTGCGCCTGGCGCTGAACTGGGCGTGGAATTGATCGTCCACCTCCTCAGCGTTCAGAACGGCGATGTCTTTGGGGAGATTCCCGTTGAGGGCCGGGACAATCTCTGCCGTCGGGATTTTTGAATCGATTTTGAAATGAGCGACCTGCCCTAAGGCGTGGACCCCGCTGTCGGTCCGGCCGGAACCAAAAAGCCTGATGTGCTTTTTAAAAATGACCTGCAGCGCTTTCTCAACCTCACCCTGAACTGTTCTGAGGTCTTGACGTTGCAGCTGCCATCCCTGAAAATCCGTGCCGTCATACTCGATCGTCAATTTGATATTGCGCATGCTGGGGGGATGGCCGCGACCAGACTAAATTAAACCCTTTTTCACGATTTCTTCCGCGATCTGAACGGCGTTACTGGCAGCGCCTTTGCGCAGATTGTCGGCGACAACCCAGAGCCACAGTCCTTTAGGATTGAACGGGTCTCTGCGAATGCGGCCGACAAAAACCTCGTCGCGGCCTTCCGCCTCCACCGGCATTGGATAGACGGCAGTTTTCACATCATCAATAACCTTGATTCCGGGGGCCTTGGCCAAGACGGATTTCACCTTGCGGATCTCGATCGGTTCTTTGGTCTCGATATAAATGGCCTCACTGTGACCGACCTTGACGGGAACCCGAACCGTCGTCGCTGAAACCTTAATCGTGGCGTCGTGCATGATCTTGCGGGTCTCTTTGATCATCTTCCACTCTTCCGAGGTGTAGTCATCCTCGGCGAAAGAGCCGATTTGAGGAAAGAGGTTGAACGCGATTCTTTTGGACAGCGCTTCGGGCCTGGCTTCCCGGCCGTCGAGGATATCCCGTGTTTGCGTGACCAATTCATCGACGGCCTTGCCGCCCGCGCCGGAGGCCGCCTGATACGTGGAAACAATCACGCGCCGGATTTTGAAGACCTTGTGAATCGGCGCCAGGGCAACCACCATCTGGATCGTCGAACAGTTGGGATTGGCAATGATCCCCCGGCCTTTTTTGGCGAGGGCAATATCTTTGGCGTTCACTTCCGGGACGACGAGCGGGACGTCTTTTTCCATACGAAAATCCGCGCCATTGTCGATGACAAGGGCACCCCGTTTGACAGCCTCCGCGGCATAAGTTACCGCGGCCCCCTTTTCGCCTTCGGTGCCGGCAAACAGGGCGATATCAACACCTTCAAAACTTTCCGCTGAAACCGGCTCGACATGATAAGTCTCTCCGTCCACAACAACCTCCCGGCTGCTCCGGGCCAGGACCTTCAATTGTCCGACGGGAAAATTCCGCTGCCGCAAGACGCGCAGCATTTCGACTCCCACAGCGCCGACTCCAACGACACAGACATTATACGTTCGCATTTTGGATCTCCTTGACGACCAAATCCCCGATTTCTGATGTGGTATATCCCATTTTTCCCACCAGCATGGACTTCATGCTTTTGATAACGGATTTCATGGCGGCTTCACCGCTTTCGGCGGCTTTGTGCTCTCCAAAAGCGCTCAACATCATGACGACGGCAGCGATCGTGGCAATGGGGTTAACAACATTCTGCCCGGCAAATTGAGGGGCGCTGCCGTGAACGGGTTCAAACATGCTGACCCCCTCGGGATTAAGATTACCGCTCGGGGCCACACCCATCCCCCCTTGCGTGACGGCCGCGAGATCCGTGATGATATCGCCAAACATATTCCCCGTCACGATGGTGTCAAACCGTTCCGGCGATTCGATCATAAAAATGCACATCGCGTCGACGTGAACGTAATCGGTCTTGATATCCTTATACTCTTTGGCCACCTCATTGACGACGCGATCCCACAGATCATAAACATAGGTCAGAACGTTGGTTTTCCCGCAGAGCGTCACCTTCCCGACATAACCCTGCCGAATCTCCTCGCCGGTCAATCCACGCCACGGCGTTTGGCTATGACGTTTTCGTGTATATTCAAAGGCAAAACGAACACAGCGCTCCACTTGACGACGGGTGTAAATCATCTGCTGAACGGCAACTTCATCCGGGGTACCCCTGTTGCGGAACTCACCGACACCGGTATAAAGGTCACCCGTATTTTCCCGCACCACCACGTAGTCGATGTCCTGGGGCTTTTTATTTTTGATCGGAGTTTCAACGTTCTCATAAAGACTGACCGGCCGCAGATTGATATACTGGTCGAGATCAAAGCGTAACTTCAGAAGGATTCCCCGCTCCAAAATTCCAGGCTTGACATCCGGGTGTCCGATGGCGCCTAGGAAAATGGCGTCATATTTTCGCAATTCATCGACTTCAGCGTCGGACATGGTCTGACCGGTCTTGAGATAACGTTCGCCGCCGAAATCAAACGATGTTTTTTCAATCCGGAATCGGTACCGCACGGCCAGAGCCTCAAGGACTTTGAACCCCTCTCTGACAACTTCCGGTCCGATTCCGTCGCCGGGGATGACTGCAATTTTATAGGTCTTCATAAAAGTATCTTATTCTTGAAATTTCTTAATGAGGATTGAGGCGTTGTGACCGCCGAACCCGAGGGAGTTGGACATGACAGCGGTCATCGGGGCTTTTCGGGCGGTGTTGGGAATGTAATCGAGGTCGCAATGGGGATCCGGTGTTTCATAATTGATCGTCGGCGGCATGATATTATCGCGCAACGTCAGGACACTGGCGGCAAATTCGATTCCGCCGGCGGCGCCCAAAAGATGCCCGGTCATGGATTTGGTGGAACTGACCGGGACTTTTTTGGCGTATTCCTTGAAGACTTTTTTGATGGCGATGGTTTCCACTTTGTCATTCAATTCCGTCGATGTCCCGTGAGCGTTGATATAGCTGATATCCTGCGGCTGCAAGCCGGCGTCTTTGATCGCGAGTTCCATGGCCCGGGCCGCCCCGGCGCCGGTTGATTCCGGAGCCGTGATATGGAAGGCGTCCGAGGTCCGGCCATAGCCGACAAGCTCCGCTAAAATCGTCGCTCCCCGTTTCTTTGCGTGTTCCAGTGTTTCTAAAACAGCGACGCCTGCGCCTTCTCCCATAATAAAACCGTCGCGGTTCAGCTCAAACGGACGGCTCGCTTTTTCAGGTTCATCATTTCGCGTTGACAGCGCCTTCAGAGCGCAGAAGCCGCCAATCCCCAACGGCGTTGTCGCGCTCTCCGTCCCCCCGGCGATCATGATATCAGCGTCGCCGTATTGGATAAACCGAAGGGCGTCTCCAATGGCGTTGGTGCCGGTCGCGCAGGCCGTAGCGACACAGGTGGCCGGTCCCCTGGCGCCGGTTTCAATCGAGACCTGTCCCGCGGCTTCGTTGATAATAATGCGGGGGATGAAAAACGGCGATATTCTCGACGGCCCTTTCTCCAGATATTTCCCGTATTCCGTCTCTAAGGTATTTAAACTCCCGATTCCCGAACCGATGAGAATCCCCATGCGATCCAGATCCACGTTTTTCAAATCCAATTTGGACATGGCGATGGCTTCGCGCGAGGTTACGACGGCATATTGCACAAAACGGGCCAGATGGCGGGCGTCTTTGGTCGAAAAGTGATCGAGGGGGTTGTAATCGGCAACGTGAGCAGATATCCGGCAGTCAAATTTGCTGGCATCAAAATGGGTGATGGGCCGGACCCCGCTCTTTCCTTCAATGAGCGATTTCCAGAATTTTTCAATACCGGTGCCTACCGGAGAGACAACTCCAAGACCTGTAATAACAACACGTCTGCGATTCATGGGAGTTTTCTAAAGATCCGTAACTTCAAAAATGTACGGCCAATATGACTATACATGATTTGCCCCGATGTGAATCGGGGCATCTTAAAACGGAAATGACTGTACTATATTAGAGTAGATTGCCTACTTGTTAGCGGTTTTTTCTTCGATATACTTGATTGCGTCGCCAACGGTGACCATCTTTTCGGCGTCTTCGTCCGGAATTTCAACGCTGAATTCTTCTTCCAGGGCCATAATCAGCTCCACCGTATCCAGTGAATCAGCACCGAGATCATCAATGAACGATGCCTGGGGCGTGACTTCGTCATGCTTGACGCCTAACTGTTCAGATATTATGGATCTGATTTTGTCTGCAACTGACATACAAAAGCCTCCTTTTTACCAACCTGATTATATTGCCATACCACCATCAACGACAATGGTTTGACCTGTTATGTAATTCGCTTCGTCGGAAGCCAGAAAGAGACACGCTCCTGCCACATCGTCAACTGTTCCTAACCGTCCTAAGGGAATCGCTTTGAGAATATTTTCTTGCAGCTCCGGCCTTAATTGGCCGGTCATTTCGGTTTCGATGTATCCCGGAGCGATGACATTAACGGTGATGCCGCGCGAAGAAAGCTCTTTTGCCACGGATTTCGTAAAACCAATGATGCCTGCTTTGCTCGCGGCATAATTGGCTTGTCCGGCATTTCCTGTGATTCCAATGATCGAAGCAATACTGATGATCTTGCCTTTTTTTGCCTTTAGC
Organism: uncultured Planctomycetales bacterium; assembly: GCA_964361085.1. Taxonomy (GTDB): domain Bacteria; phylum Omnitrophota; class Gorgyraeia; order Zapsychrales; family JANLHA01; genus CAYHZK01. Next base: position 15,155 of record CAYHZK010000011.1, on the reverse strand, counting down.
ATTGCCTTGCTGACAGCCTTTGTGAAATTAAAAATCCCTCGCAAATTCGTGTCGAGGACATCGTCCCAATCCGCCTCGCTCATTCGCAGCAACAAATTATCTTTTGTTATGCCAGCATTGTTAACTAATATATCAATGCACTTATATTTGTCAAGAATTTTGTTCACGGTTTCCACCACATTTTGCGTATTTGCGACATCACAACTGTAAAAGTCGCAAGGACCGCCAAATCCCTTGACCTCGTCGGAAACAGCCTGCAAAGCCTCAGGATTCCGGCCGATCAAGGCCACCGAGGCACCCTCTTTGGCGAAGGACAGGGCAATCCCCTTTCCTATCCCCCGGGTTGCCCCGGTTACAATCACAACTTTATTCTGAAATTCCATAAGGTGGTTTATGAATTCCGCATTTTTAAAATATAGACGTCATAATAACAACAGAAACTCAATTTGCAAGCTAAAAAATCAAAAATGCCGATGGGGTGATTTGAACTGAGGCAATGATCAGCAAGCTGGATAAGCGATAAGACAAGCTACCAATTTTAGAGGAATTCGAGCTGGACCCGGATGATTCCTTTTTTAAGGCCGGAGATTTCCTGGAACGCGGCTTTTGTCAGATCAATGACCCGGCCCTGACGCACGAACCGGGAATGCGGCCCGCGGTCGTTAACCCTGACTGTCACGGATTTGCCGTTTTCCAGATTCGTGACCCGGACCCGTTGATTAAAAGGGACGGTCCACATCGCACAGGTCAAATCCTGATCATCAAAAACTTCGTTGTTGGCGGTGTGGCGGTTGATGCCCGGCGATTGCTCGGAATACCAGGAGGCCTTCCCGTGCAAGATGATAATGTTTTCCGATGGGATGGGGGATGCTTCATGCACTGTGGTGTTGGTGAGTGCAAAGCCGAAAAAAATAAAAATCGCAGCAGTTGTGATCGTGATCTTTTTTGCCATCGTCTGACCCTCAAAAAACATGCTACAAAGGGTACCACATGGCTTTTCAAACTGGCAAGTAAAAGTTTGGCAGGCGCGAATTGTAAACCGCTGTCTCTAGAAAGTTTACAAAACAGCGTTCTCAAGCGGCAGAAACTTCAAGGAAATAATTCCAAAAATGGCTTTTAAGCCAGGCGACTAGCGGTCGACATTGGGAAAGATTTCAGAAACGCTCGCGCGAAGGAAGTCCCGCGAATAAAAATCCGGATCCACCACTTTGCCATTCCAGATAATAATATCAAAATCAATCACCCGCGGTTCGTACTTATTTTCGCTCCGGACTCGCCCCATCTCCTGCTCGATGGTCTTGAGGATGACCCTGGTTTCATCATACCCCTCCCTGACTTCGATAAGGATAACCCCGTTAACGAAATCGGCCTGATTGGTCTGCCCCACGGGCTTTGTCCGAACAAAAGAACTTTCTTTGAGGACCTTGAATCTCCGGGCGAGCTGAAATCTGGCTTTCGGGATGTTTTCTTCCGGGGCAATGTTGGAACCAACCCCGATAACGGCAGTGTTCATCGTCGTTTGCGGATGGATTCCACGGAAACGGATTTTGCGAATCTTAAGGCGTTCGGCTTATCAATCCGGACCGCAGCGGCACGGACTTTTTTGTCGGCCATGACAAGATCAAGGACGTCCTCGACCAACTTCTCTAATAGATAGTCCCGGGAACTTTCGACAAACGCCATGATCTTCTTTTTTAAGGCTTTGTAATCAACCGTGTCACGGATATCATCGCTCCGGGACGCCCTGCGGGCATCGAAATCAAAAGAAATATTGATGATAATCTCTTGCTTTTCCTCGCGCTCCCAATCATTGGTGCCGATGATGGTTTTCAGTTTTAAATCTGTGATACGAATGGTAGCCATAGGGCGTGCCTGCCGATCAATTAAATCAGGTGCTCTCCCCCGTCCACAAAAATAGTCTGGCCGGTGAGGTAGTCGTTTTCTATAAGAAACCTTACAGCATGAGCGACATGCCCCGGGGTCCCTTGACGGCGCAAAGGAACGGCTTCGGCGCGTTCCGCAAGATACCCTTCGCTTTCTCCCTCGGGGGGAAGAATCAACCCGGGGGCAACGGCATTGACGCGGATATGCGGCGCGAATTCCACGGCAGCCATAGCGCTCAATTCCGCTAACGCTTTTTTTGAAATAAGATAGGCCGCATGGGTGATTCGATGACGCATAATATTTGTATCAAGAATATTGATAATATGCCCATTTTTGCAAACCCTGGCAAACTCGGCCATGAGGATATAGGGCGCGCGAAGGTTGACGGCCATGTGGTGATCAAAGACTTCGGGGTTTGAGGATATTAAACTTGATTTCTCAAAGATGGATGCGTTATTGACCAGAAGATCAAGGCGATGAAATCTCTTCAGGACATTGGGGATGACGGCCTGAGCTTCGACGGTATCTTCAAGATCGGCGGGAAAAATTTCGCAGCGTCCTTTTGAATTTTTGATCTGGTTTGCCACGTCCTCGGCGTCTTGAGCGGAACGATGGCAATGGAGAGCGATGGTATACCCCAAAGCCGCGAGAGAAACGGCGATTTCCTTGCCAATGCGTCTGGCGCCACCGGTGATCAGGGCGGTCCCTGGATGTTGATTCGTCATGAGCAGGGCTGATATAAAACTTAATGGATGAGACTCAGAAATTCGGTCCGCGTGGAACTTTGGCTCCGGAAATAACCCAGCATACAGGATGTCGTCATGACGGAGTTTTGTTTTTCAACGCCGCGCATCATCATGCACAGATGCCGGGCCTCAATCACGACACCGACTCCCTGCGCCTTGGTGAAATGCATAATCGCCTCAGCGATCTCCTTTGTCAGATTTTCCTGAACCTGCAAACGCCTGGCATAGACGTCGACGATCCTCGCGATTTTCGACAGACCAATGATCTTCCCTTTGGGGAGATACCCCACATGGCACTTGCCGAAAAACGGCAGCAGATGGTGTTCGCAGAGGGAGTAAAGCTCGATATCTTTGACAATGATCATCTCGTCATTGTCGGACTCAAAGATCGCGTCGTTGACAATCTTATTGATGTCGTCCTGATAGCCCTTGGTGAGGTATTGAAAGGCCTTGGCCGCGCGCTGGGGGGTTGCTTTTAAACCGGACCGGTTGACATCTTCACCGATATTTTCCAACAATTTCTTAAAGTATTGCTCCATGCCGTGGCCTCGCTTGCGGGAAATTAATTTTTTAACGAGGCGTAAATCTTATCATAGTCATTCTGGGGTGTCAAAAACAATTTCCCCCGGGACAGTCCAAAATAATCGTTTTGAAGAAACATCCGCTATGTTATAATTCGAACCAAGTGAAATAAATTTCCTACGCATCGCCCTCTATGCCTTCTCATAAGCCAGCGCAGCTTTTCCCGGAACGATATCAGAAGATCGTTTTATTTTTTATTTTGCTGGTCACCTCCCTGATTTTTATCCCTTCGCTGCAACACGATTTTGTAAACTGGGACGACACGGATTACGTCCTCAACAATCCATCCATCCGGAACCTCGACATCCGGTCCCTGAAAGACATGTTCACGTCTTTCATCGTCGGGAACTATCAACCGCTGACCATTTTGTCGTTCGCCGTCGAATATCATTTCTTCCAGCTTGCGCCGCAGATATATCACCTGACCAACGTCATCCTGCACCTTCTCAATGTTTTCCTGGTTTATATTTTTCTAAGCCGGCTGACGGGCCAGAGAGAGGCAGCCCTCCTTGCGGCTATGCTTTTTGGAATCCATCCGCTGCGCGCGGAATCGGTCGCCTGGATTACGGAACGCAAGGATGTCCTGTTCACGTTTTTTTATCTGTTGTCCCTTCAAGCTTACTTGAGTTATGTCAGGAATATCAACGCTGACCGCAAATTTTTGTTCCTGCCGGCTATTTTCTTCACGTTGGCCCTTTTGTCAAAACCGGCCGCCGTGACACTCCCGTTCATCTTGCTTCTCCTGGACTATTATGAATCACGCCCGTTGAACCGGGGCGTCTTTGTCGAGAAACTGCCTTTCTTTTTTCTTTCCGCCGTTTTTGTCATCCTGGCTTTTTATGGCAACGCAACCCCCTTCAATCCGCACTTTTTAAATCCTGAGGCATACTCTTTTGTCCAAAGGATTTTTCTGTCCGCTTTTGCCCTGGTGCGTTATTTTGAAAAATTCCTGCTGCCGGTGACGTTGTCTGCGTTTTATCCTTACCCTTCCCTGAAAGGGGCGTCGGGATTTCTTGTCTATCTGTCGCCGCTTTTTCTCGTCACTCTGGTCTATGCCCTCCTCAAGCTCCGGACCCTTCAAAAAGAGACAGTCTTCGGTTTATTGTTTTTCGTCATGACGATCGCCGTCAATCTCCCGGTTCTGCCCGTGGGGCACACGATCATTGCCGACCGGTTCACTTATCTGCCGTCGGTCGGGCTGTCGTTTCTGTCCGCATGCTGGTGTTTCTCGTTGTACCAAAACACAACAAGCGGTCGGTCCACAGCGTTCGGAATTGCCGCTATTCTTCTGATGAGTCTGACGGTATTGACCTGGCAAAGGGTCGGTGTTTGGAAAAACAGCGTGACATTGTGGTCGGATGTGATTGCCAAATACCCGAAGACCGCCATCGCCTATTACAATCGCGCGGACTTTCATGTTCAGAACAGGCAGGTGGACCTGGCATTGCAAGATTACGGTAAGGCCATTGAGGCCGATCCGCTGTATTACGCCGCGTACAACAACCGCGGGAACATGCGTTTTCTCCAAGGCAACGCCGACGGAGCGCTGAGCGATTACAATAAAACACTGGAATTGAACCCGCGCCATGTTGCCGCCTATTCAAACCGGGCCGCTTATTATATAATGAAGCACAATTATCGCGAGGCCGTCGCGGAGTATCAGCGTATTTTGGAGATCGAACCGGAGAATGACGCGGCCCGCGCCGGCAAACAGGACCTCGAAAAAAAACTTTCAGAGCAATGACAATCCCGATTGCCGATTATCACATGCATACGCCCCTCTGCGGTCACGCCGTCGGGGAGCCTGACGAATACGCCGCTCACGCCGTTAAGATTGGATTCAAGGAAATCGGGTTTTCCGATCACGCTCCTCTGGTGGCCTATGAGGATCCCAAAATCGCGATGCGTTTCGATCAGCTTCCGCAATATCACACCATGATTGAAAACGTGCAATCCCGATTTAAAAATCAACTTGTCGTTAAAATCGCATTGGAAGCCGATTACATCATGGGGCATGAAGAGAAGACCCAAAAAATCATTTCCTCCTATCCCTATGACTACATCATCGGCTCGGTCCACTACATCGGCGGCTGGGGTTTTGACAATCCGGCGGACATAAAACGCTGGGAAACAAAAAGCATCGATCAGGTTTATCGTCAGTATTATCACCTCCTGCGCCTGAGCGCTCAATCAGGATTATTTGATATCATGGGACACGTGGATCTCGTCAAAAAATTCGGGCACAGACCCTGCATGGATATGACCGATGAAATCCGGGAGACCGCGAAAATTTTTAAAGAGACCGGGGTTGCCGTCGAGATCAACACCGCCGGCCTGCGCAAACCCGTCAAAGAGATGTACCCGGCCCTCGCCGCCTTAACGATCTACCGTCAGGCCGAAGTTCCCCTGACCTTCGGGTCAGACGCACATGATCCTAAGGACGTCGGAGCGGATTTTGCCGGAGCGGTCGATCTGGCCAGGGCCGCCGGGTATACGGAGTATCTCATTTTCAAACAGCGCCACGTAGAACGGAGCATCACCTTATGATTCTCGGGATCGACCATGCGGCCATCAACGTCCGCGACCTCAATCACTCGCTGGAATTCTACACCAAAATTTTGGGATTAAAAATCACCGCGCGGGAACCGTCAAAACCCGGCATCGAATATTTCCTGGACTGCGGGCCGTCGTTGATTGGCCTGATCCAGGCCAAAAATCTGGACAACACGCATTATCTGCAGGAAGAGGGGCTGGGGGGAAATCACTTTTCCTTCCGGGTTAAAGCGCAGGAGTTTGACGCCGCGCTACGTCACCTTGAAACCAGCTCCGTTCGCGTCGCCTTTGCCAAAAAACGGGAAAAATCCTGGTCGCTGTATTTTTACGACCCCGACGGCAACAAACTGGAAATCACGGCCTGGCCCAGGGAAGACGGCCTCACGGCTGACCAATGGCAGAAAAGCATCTATGATCCAAAAACAAAGATTTGGAATCCCTATTAATTATTTCTGAAAAGGAGGGAAACAGCTTATGGCTAAAGTCAAAGTTGGACAAGAAGCGCCGGATTTTGAACTGACAGCGAACAACGGACGGACAGTTTCTCTGAGCGATTACAGCGGCGAAAAGAATATCGTTCTTTACTTTTACCCCAAAGACGACACCAGCGGATGCACGACTGAGGCCTGCGAGTTTCGCGACAAAATGGATGAGCTTTACCAGCGCGACACCGTCATTCTGGGGGTCAGCCCGGACAGCCTCGCCGCGCATCAGCGATTTGTCGCGAAATACGATCTTCCGTTTCTCCTCCTCAGCGACGAGTCAAAGAAAATTTGTCAAAAGTACGGGGCCTGGGCCGAAAAGATGATGTACGGCCGCAAATATATGGGCGTTGCCCGCACCACCTTCGTGATCAGCAAAAATGGGAAAGTGGTCAAGACCTTCGAAAACGTAAAACCCAAAGGGCACAGCGAAGAAATTTTGGAATTTGTAAAGACGCTGAACCGCGTCCTGGATAACCCCGATCTTCAAAAGGTGCCGCAAGAAACCGAAAATTAGCTTTTGCTGAATTTCTGCCGGATGTAGTGTTCGAGGATGGCGAGAAATTCTTCTTTGATGGTGTCGCCCTTAAGAGTGGTCAGTTCCCTGCCGTCGGAATAAACGGGTGCAATCGGTTTTTCGGAGGCTCCGGGAAGGCTGATCCCGATATCCGCGTGACGGCTCTCGCCCGGACCATTGACGACGCATCCCATCACCGCGATTTTTAACCGCTCCACCCCCGGATACTCTTTTTTCCATAACGGCATTTTACGCTGGATGTGTTCGTTGATATCTTTCGCCAGATATTGAAAATAATTACTGTTGGTCCGACCGCAACCGGGACAACTGGTGACACTCGGCGCGAAATAACGCAGGCCCATCGCCTGCAGCAGCGCCTTGCAGACCTCGACCTCGCGGGCGCGGCTGACATGGGGCTGCGGCGTCAGCGAAACACGGATCGTATCGCCGATCCCCTGCTGTAAAAGAATGCCCAGAGCGGCGGAACTCGACGCAATCCCCTGCACGTCTCCCCCCGCCTCCGTCAGTCCCAGGTGCAGCGCGAAATCGCATTGTTCCGCCAAACGGGAATACACCGCGACCATGTCCTGCAGGATCGACATCTTCACGCTCAAGACGATCTTTTCTTTTTTCATCCCCAGTTTCACGGCGGCGCCGGCGCTGGTGATGGCGCTCTGGATCATGGCTGTGTACGTGACGTCCTTGAAATCCCCGGGATTTTTGAGTTTCGCATTCTGGTCCATCAGCCCGGTTAAAAGGTCCTGGTCGAGCGACCCCCAGTTCACACCGATCCGCACGGCCTTGTGGTTGTCGACGGCAATCTTGACAATGGTCGCGAAATTATCGTCATGAAGTTTTCCCTTGCCGACGTTCCCCGGATTGATCCGGTATTTGTCCAGGGCCCGGGCGGCTTCAGGATGCTTGGCCAGCAGCCGGTGTCCGTTAAAATGAAAATCTCCGATGATCGGGGTCCCGTGCCCCTCGCCCCGGACCCTTCGGACAATCTCCGGAATCGCCTGGGCCGCCTTTTCATCATTGACCGTGAGGCGAACCATTTCGGAGCCCGCCGCAATGAGCTCAATGGTCTGGCGGACCGTCGCGGCAACATCCGCCGTCGGCGTATCCGTCATGGACTGGATGACAACCGGATGCGGACTGCCCAAAAGCACTGTCCCAATCCGGACGACAGGGGTTTTGCGGCGCTTCTGCAACTCCATTTGTTAAAACTCCTTCAGCGGGAAAAATCGTTTTTAAAGTTAAAAGATGATGTTATAATGACTCCGTTTTTGCGGGAACGGAGCCCATTATAGTGAAGAACCAAAATCGTTGCAACGGAATTGTCGTGAAGGAACTCCCATGGAAATTTTTCTAGCCAGGACACAAGGGTTTTGCGCCGGGGTGGCCAGCGCCGTTGAGATCGTCGAGAAGTCCCTCGAAAAGTACGGAGCACCCCTGTATGTCTACCATGAAATCGTTCACAACACTTACGTTGTGGCCGACTTCCGGCAGCGCGGCGTTGTTTTTGTCGAAGACGTCGACGACGTTCCCAGCGGGGCGAGGATCATATTCAGCGCGCACGGGATCCCCCCCGCCGTGATCGAAAAGGCCCGCGATCGAAAATTGCAGTTCATCGATGCCACCTGCCCGCTTGTGACCAAGGTCCACAAAGAAGCGGTCAAATTTTCCCAGCAGCACCATCAGATCGTTCTGATCGGCCATAAAGGCCATCAGGAACTGATCGGAACCGCGGGCTACGTCATTCCGCAGTTGCTCCATATTGTCGAAAACGAGCAGGACATCGACGAGCTCGGCATTGATCCCGGCGAAGAGGTGGCTTATCTCACGCAGACCACCCTGTCCGTCGATGAAACCAGAGGGTTGATCGAAAAATTGAAGGCCAAATTCCCCCGGCTCATCGCTCCTCCCCGCGCGGATATCTGTTATGCCACGCAAAACCGTCAGGACGCCGTCAAGGAACTCGCCCAATCGTGCGACATCATCATCATTTGCGGTTCTCCGAACAGTTCCAACAGCAACCGTCTGCGCGAGACCGGGGCCAACCAGGGGGTGCCCAGTCACATCATCGACCGCGCCGAAGAGTTTGACCTGTCTCTGCTGGAGGGAAAAGAAAACATCGGGATCAGTTCGGGGGCCTCCGTTCCCCGTTGGATCGTCGATGAGCTTGTGACAAAAATCCAACGCCGTTTTCCCGGCAGCAAAGTCCACGCGTTCGACAACCCCGAAAAAAACATTGTTTTCCCCCTTCCCCAGATTTAAGCGACCAACATGGCAAAACTCATCATCGATCATATCGAATATGAAATTCCCGACGGCGCGCAGATCGCCGAGACCTGCGAAAAAGCGGGGATCCCGTTCAGCTGCAACTCCGGCGTCTGCGCGACCTGCCAGATCGAAGTCAAAGAGGGCGCTGAAAACTTAGGGGAACTGAACCGGGAGGAAGAAGATTTAGGAATGGACGCAAACCACCGCTTGAGCTGCCAGTGCATGATCAAAAACGGCATTGTCAAAGTGACGTACTGATGTTCAAACTCTCCTCATCCCCGCTTGAAATTTTTTCTTTTATCGATCAACTCCGGGACGCCAGAGCCGGCGCCTTTGTCAGTTTTGAGGGCTGGGCCCGCGATCACAACGACGGCAAATCCGTCGCGGCCCTCGAATACGAGGCCCTGGTTCCGCTCTGTGAGGCCGAGGCGGCCAGTATTTTGAACGAGGCCAAAGAAAAATTTGAAGTGCTGCGCGCCGTTTGTCTCCATCGCACCGGACGGCTTCAGATCGGCGACATGGCGGTCTGGGTCGGCGTCACCGCGTCCCACCGCGACGCGGCGTTCAAGGCCTGCCGGTACATCATCGACGAGATCAAGAATCGTTTGCCGATCTGGAAAAAAGAATTTTATAAAGACGGCGACACGCAGTGGATCAATTGCCAATGATCAATCCTAAATTTCTCAAGACCGCCGGTGTCGACGTTCAGGAAAAAACCAGGCTGGCGGACTGGACGACCTTCCGTCTGGGCGGCCCCTGTTCTTGCCTCATCGCCTGCCGGACCCCTGAGCAACTGCAAACGGTTGTCGCCCGTTTGCATCGCGACAAAACTCCGTTTCTCCTCATCGGCGGCGGCTCGAATCTGGTCGTTTCGGATGACGGTGTTCCCTGCGCCGTGATCCGTTACGTGAGCGACACCCCGCTCATCGAACAGGACGGATGCGACCTTCATGTTTCAGGGAGCACTCCCCTTGACTCCCTCGCCCAATACGCGGCGGACCACGGCTTGGGAGGCGTCAATTATGCCTCCGGCATCCCCGGCACCGTCGGAGGAGCGATTGCCGGAAACGCGGGCGCCTTCGGCCAGCAGGTCGGGGATTGTTTAAAAACCGTAACCCTGCTTTCCCCGGGCGGGGGCGTGCGATGCGTCCCGCCGGAAGAACTGGGTTTCACGTATCGCCATTCGCGCCTGAAAGAGACAGGCGATATTGTGGTGTCGGCAAAATTTCTTCTGCGGCCCGGCGACCGCGATGCCCTTTTGCGCGAACGCGAAGAAATCCTTAAAATCCGGCGAGAAAAACACCCCGACCTAAAAATCCACCCCTGCGCGGGGAGCTTTTTCCGCAACATCGAGCCCACGTCCAAAGCCGAAAAACGTCAGGCCGCAGGCTGGTTTTTAGAGCAGGCCGGCGCTAAAAACATGTCCTGCGGCGGCGCTGTTATCTTCGCAAAACACGCCAACATCATCGTCAAATCCGACGGCTGCACGGCAAAGGACATCTACGAGCTGTCCCGGGCCATGGCGGCATCCGTTAAACAGAAATTCGGATTCGATCTGGTTCGCGAGGTGCGTTTTGTGGGGCGGTTTGAAGGCGTTCCGGAAAGCGAAAAGAATCTGGTTTGGTAGCTCTGCCTTACCCGCCGATCTGGTACATTTCCACTTTGCTGGGCTTACGTTTCAGGGATTGGAAGAGGGTGCGGTTTTCCGAATATTTGTCGGCCCGTTTCTGCCAAAGATTTTTGATGATTTGAAGCAACGCCGCATCGTCGGCGCCGCTGCGCAGCGGCGCGCGTACGTCGGTTCCCGCTGCTGCAAACAGGCAGGTGTAAACCTTTCCGTCCGTCGAGAGTCGCAGCCGCGTGCATGTCCCGCAAAACGGCTGGCTGACCGATGAAATGAACCCGATCTCGCCGTGGCCGTCGACAAAACGATACCGCTCCGCCACCTCCCCGAAGTAACTGCGCTCGACCGGCTCCAGCGGATAATGGCTGTGGATCCGTTTCAAAATTTCCAGGTTGGGCACGACTTTTCGGGATTCCCAATGATTGCAATTCCCGACGTCCATGTACTCAATGAACCGCACGATATGCCCGGTCCCGCGAAAGTGCTCAACCAGAGGCATGACGGTCTGATCGTTGACGCCTTTTTGAATCACGGCGTTGATCTTGATCTTTTGAAAACCCGCCTCTTCTGCCGCCCTGATGCCGGCAAGGACAGCTTGCACGCGGCTGCGATATCCGTTCATCTCCCGGAAAATTCTTTCATCTAAGGTATCCAGGCTCACGGTGAGGCGGGACAGTCCGATTTTTTTCAATTGGCCGGCCTTTTCGGCAAGCTTCGAACCGTTCGTTGTCAGCGCCAGATCTTCGATCCCGGATACCGTCGTCAATTGGGAGACAAGATCTTCAACGCGGGGCCGCAAAAGCGGCTCGCCGCCCGTGATGCGCACCTTTGTCACGCCCGACTGCACAAACAACCGCGTCAGACGCGCGATCTCGTCGAAAGAAAGCCAGTCCCGTTTCCGCAAAAACGTGTAGTGCCGCGGATAATTTTCTTCCGGCATGCAATAGGTGCATCGGAAATTGCAGCGATCGATGACGGAAATGCGCAGATCATGCATGGGCCGGTTGAACGAATCCCGGGCTGTGGAGAGTTTTTGATTTTCGGAGGCGGTCATGGACATCGTATGACACCATTCCTATTCCGTCGAAACGGTTTTTGCGTTTTCGAGCGCGCCCTTCATGGTGTGCCAGCTCAAACTCGCGCACTTGACACGGGAAGGGTATTGCCAGATGCCGGAAAAGACCGCCAATTTTCCAAGATGGTGATCGTCCTGGTCGGGGTTGAGCTTGCCCAAAATCAGGCGATGAAATTCCTCGTAAAGCTCACGGGCCTCCGGAACTTTCTTTCCCTTTACGGCCGCGGTCATCATCGAGGCCGCCGCCCGAGAGATCGCGCATCCGTCGCCGACGAACGAAATGTCGTCGATGATATCGGTCTCGTTAAGATGAAGATAAATATTCAAATGATCCCCGCACAACGGATTGTATCCTTCGGCCGTGTGCGTAAAATTCTTCAGCGGCCCGAAATTCCTGGGCTTATGATGATGCTCCAAAATGACCTGCTGGTAGAGTTCGCTGCGGCTATTTTCAGTCATCGGTCGGTTTTATTTGAATATCGTCCTGGCTTTGTCGATGGCCGCGACCAGCCGATCGATGTCTTCCCGCGTAT